>JBAVOD010000183.1:0-1686 GCA_049691735.1 Bacteroidales bacterium | reverse complement strand
GTGTAACTTCTCTTACCGCAGAATGAAAATCATTAACGCCTCCTGGGATGAGAATATCACCGGATTAAAAACCTGCGAGATAACATTTGAAAAAAACGACACATTTAAAGCCTACCTGGATGCCGGAATCGAAAAGGATTACAGATTTTCTGTCGTAAAGGTTCCCGCAGGAGATCTTCAACTGGTCCATCAGTTTGAAGAAACAGGCTACAGATACCTTGAAAACCAGTTTCGGATTTCTTTTGATAACAGGCAGCTGGATACACTAAATCAGTCATGGACAAATCTGTTGAAAGGATTTACCTGCAAACAAGTCTCTACACCTGGTGAATTGGATCTCATAATCAGGGAAGTAGAAGGGAATATGTTCAGGACTGACAGGTTTTCTCTTGATCCCCTGTTCAGCGGTTCGGATATTCCCTCAAAAAGATACGTGAACTGGATTGAGGAGCTGTACAAAAAAGGTGAGACACAATTTTATACAATTGCCCGCCACGCTGCAGTCGCAGGATTTTTCACATTGAGACAGGAATCAAAAAATGTCTGCAGCTGCCCTATTGCAGGGATCTATCCCGGGTATAAATCTGCGGGTTATATTTTTGTACTTACCTGGTTTTGGCTTCAGAAAAGCCGGGAGCTGGGAACAAACAAGCTGATTACTTCCATTTCTTCAAATAACAGGAATATCTTAAGCTCATTATCCAAAGTATTTTCATTCAGGATTGATGAAATTAAAGTTGTAATGAGAAAAGTTAATGGTTAATGATGCACGGATGAAACTTTCGGTTATCATACCTGTCTTCAGGGGAGGGGAAATTTTAAAGGATCTTTTTATACGAATAGACAACGTGCTTTTTAATAGATTTGATTATGAAGTTCTCTTTATTTGCGATGGTTGCGATCAAAAGTCATATTCAGTGCTGAAAGAGGTGCAAAAATCCTGGCCGGAACATATCAGGATCTTTTATTTTGCCCGGAACCAGGGACAGCATAAGGCAATACAATTTGGTCTTGGTAAAGCGAAAGGTGATTTTATAGTCACAATGGACGAGGATCTTCAGCACGATCCCTCAGATATCCCCGCCCTTATTGAAAAACAAATGGAAGGTAATTATGATGTTGTATACGGACACTTTACAAATCTGCAGCACAAGGGGATCCGGAATAATATTTCGAAAATTCTGCGGGTCGTCCTGAAACATTTTATACCTGCTCTTTACGAATATTACTCTCCTTACAGGTTGATTAAGAGCGAAACAGCCCACAAAATAGCAACGGTAACTGACCAGTACGTCTTTATCGATGATCTTTTGTGCAGGATCACCCGGAGCTTGGCATTTGTTGATATTACTCATCACCCCCGGATTACTGGTCGCAGCTCGTATACAATATTCAGATTATTAAAGCACGCGATCCTGATTGTTTTTTTGTATTCCCCGATAGCTTACTGGTTAACTGGTTTCGGAAGTGTGCTTGTGCTTTCAGGTTTGATTCCGGTAGCCCTGAAAGCGTTCTTTTCATTAAGTATTTTTACGGGGGATGTGAGCAGCAGACTTCTTTCCTTATCCGGACTAGTATTTCTGATCCTGGGGCTGTCGGGTTTGATTATAAGATATTTTGGCACTATCAGGAGTAAGGAGACAAAATATATTCCGATATGAACATTCCGTTCAATGTTCCCTACCT
>JBAVOD010000182.1:0-9590 GCA_049691735.1 Bacteroidales bacterium | reverse complement strand
AAATACTTCAGGATTCATCAGCTTGTGGAACATATGAATTCGAAATTGCTTTCCACATTAAACAATCAGATAAGCAATAATGGACAAACTTCACTCCTGAAAAAGAACTGACTGACAGAAATTCTATCTACGTTCCGGCATTTGACCGGATAAATACCCATCCTTAAAGACACAGTCAAATGTGAATAAATTGATTTCCCTGTATTCTCAAATGATCTTTATAATCATTATTTTCGTAGGTAATAAAACCCAACTCCTGAAATGGAATTCTCTGATCTGATCCGGACCCGCGAAAGCATAAGGAACTACGACCCTGAGAGGCCTGTACCTGAAGAAGTTTTAAAACGGATCCTTGATGCAGGCCGGCTTGCACCGTCGGCATGTAATAACCAGCCGTCGAGATTCATCCTTGTTTCCTCGCCCTCAATGCTTGAAAAGGTTAGGTTGTGCTATCATCGCGACTGGTTCAGGGATGCCCCGCATGTCCTGATTGTCCTCGGCCGGAAGAATGAAGCATGGAACCGCGGCTTCGACGGCTACAATTCAGTCGAAACCGATGCTGCAATTGCAATGACGCACTTAATACTTGCAGCTGAGAATGAGGGCGTTGCCACCTGCTGGATTGCAAATTTCAATCCTGAATTGCTCAGGCAGGTCCTTAATACCGGCCGCGATCAGATTCTATTCGGGATCACTCCGCTGGGTTATCCCAAATCAGGATTCATGAAAGCCGGGAATAAGAAAAGAAAGACGCTCGGGGAAGTTGCCGAATTTATTTAGATCATTCAACGGCCTTACTTCTTTCTTCAAAAATATACTGCATAGTCACCCGCAAGGCGGTCATTCAACCTGAAGTAAAATTCTGACTATTCTCTCTGAACATATTTTTAGGATCCTCTGTTTAACGGATAATAGTCAAGGTTGTTTAATTAAAAAAAAGGAGGTACCAATGAAAAAAACTAAAATGTTTTCAGCTTTAGTTTTCCTGGCTGGCTTTTCCTTCCTTCTTTCCTGCAGCAAAGAAAGCGATATAATTAACAGGGGCTTCGTTGCAGATCAGAACAAAAAGGATAACGCAGCAGTGAATGTCAAAATTGACCAGCCGGCAACGGTCACAGTCCTCGCGTCGGGAATAAATTACCCAAGAGGCCTGAAATTCGGAACCGACGGCGAACTGTATGTTGCCACAGCAGGTTTAGGAGGTACAAATTCAACTCAGGGTCAATGTACCCAGGTTGTTCCGCCAATTGGACCGTATAAAGGAGGAAGCACCGCAAAGATCATCAAAATAGATCCAAACGGAGCTGTTACGACAGTTGCAGAAAACCTGCCTTCCGCTGTTGATGCATTGGGTGATTTTGAGGGTGTTGCCGATGTTGCCTTTACTGGCAACACGCTTTATGCATTGCTTGTGGCAGGATGTTCTCACGGGAATCCTGGCACTCCGACTTCGGTCATAAAGGTGAATCCTGATGGAACCTGCTCAGTAGTTGCCGACCTGAGCACTTTTATCCAAAATAATCCTGTGGCTGCACCCGATGAAGGTGATTTTGAACCGGATGGTGACCCGTACAGTATGGTCAGCGTAAGGGGCGACCTGTATGTAGTTGAAGCCAACAGCGGACAACTTCTCAGGGTGACAACCGGGGGAAGCATCAGCAGAGTTTTGGATTTTTCTGCTCACTTTGGCCATATTGTCCCTACTTCTGTAGGTTACGATGGTAATTTTTTTGTAGGTAACCTGAGTACATTCCCATTAGTTACCGGGAATTCGAGTATCTACAAAATCACACCGGCTGGTGTAGTCAAAACATGGGCTACAGGTTTCACCGGGATCCTTGGGGTTACCTTTGACAGGCAGCACAGGATGTATGTTCTGGAAACATCTGCAAGTGGCTTCCCGTCGCCAAATACAGGAAGGATAGTCCGGGTAAATAACGATAATTCCAGGGAAGTTGTAGTTGACAATCTTACCTTCCCGACTGGAATGACTTTCGGACCTGATGGTGCGCTTTATATTTCCGATACTGGTTTCGGGCCTCCTACAGGCAGGATCCTTAAAGTTACATTCTGATGTGACTAAAATCGGATTGTCTGTGAAATCATCTAAAACCAAAATCTGACAAACGGGAATAAAGTGTCGGTAAATCGTTCAAAATCTATGAAACAACCCTCGGAAACCCCGGGGGTTTTTTAGTGAATCAGCCCGCTTGTGGACGAAATAACAATAACGGGCCCACTCCTTCCGTTAAATTAATCAGTCAATGTTTTATTGTGTCGGATTATTCGCAAGTCATCCCTATGATAAGCGCATATTTAAGAGGTTATAAGAGAATCCTGAGAAAGTTCGGATCGGAAAGGATCCTGAGCAAAATCGGATCAGGTAAGGTTACCTACTTTGAAAATCCGGCGGAAGGGATCGCTTTCAAATACATTCCCGGTGAAACCGGACGACCCGGTAGATACTATGCCAAATACTACGGGCAGAACGGATCGGAGATCAATTTTGATTCAACTTCCATTCTGGTGGGCGTTATGGAAGGCAAAAAGATCAGTAAATCAAGGTACAACAGGTATCAATTAATTGAAAACGTTATCCGGAACAGGAAAATTAATATTGATGCCATGGCCAGGACCGTAAACAGCACATGGGTATACGTATAATCCGCCCCAATAAGGAAGCCAGCACCCTGATATCGATTTAACTTGCCCCACAACTAACCCAAACTCTGCTCAACAGGATGCTGGCTGATTAGTAACAATTAATGACAATAGAATGACAATTACATAGCCTTATTGTTCAGCATCACAGTTACGGAAAGTTTTGTCAAAATGACCTTCTTTACCTGCTCCGGTCCTCATCATCGTGAACTCAAAAATTCCGATGAACAGGGGAGAGGGCATAATTAAGGGATACGAATCAAAGTCGTGCATTAAATTACATCAGCAAATAATAGAAGTCAATTAAAAGATACTGGCAAACATATTCAGCATGGTTTTGTTTTCCCATTGAATTCCAAAGGTAAACTGCCATGGATGTAAAAAAAATCGTCACTATCCTCTTCACCGGAATTCTTCTGGTTCCGGCTCAGGCACAGAAAGAACCGGATAAAATGCATTCTGTGAAAACCGGTCAGGTTCAGTCTTCCGCATCTCAGGACAAGCAGGAGATCCTGAAAATAATTGAGAAATGGAAGGGAGGTTATAACAACAATGAAGCTGCGATGGTAGCCCGATTATATTCAAAAGATGCTTACTATCTGACACAGCATTACGTGACCGGTATAGTTCACGGACGCAAAGCTATTCAGGCTTATGTACAGCTGGGGGCAAATGCGAAATATCGTATTGAATCTATCCGGCCTCTGTATGTCAGTATAGATGGTAATTTCGCCTATGTCATTACAAGGTACGATGCTGACAATGGAGGAGTGAAAGTATTCGGAGTGAACCTGGTCGTCCTTAATAAGACCGGAGGCAAATGGCTTATTGTTGCTCACGAAGCTGCAGTGCCTGATCCGAACACTGCAATACAATCGCTCGACACTCTGAACATTAACTAAATCGGAGAGCCGGTTTCAAAGGGAAAAACCACAACATGCTTTTCTTACCTGAAAACTAGCGTTTATATAAGTAGATGGTGTTATAAGTATATGTTTTCGCTGAGCATTTGTGTGCACCTTTGGGAGGCCGGTCAGAGTAAGACTGGTAAAGTGCACCGGAACAGGAGCATAAGATTAATGAAGACATTATCAGGAGCAAAAAGAGTATGTTTTTAATATTCCCCGGTTTGTGTAGCATTGTAGAACTTTAACTTTATATTGCAAACATCAGAAGAAACAATTTCTGCGAATGAAAATAAAAGTATAATTAAATAAGTTAGCCTAATGTTTTAATTGTCAGTATTTTGACTAACATTCATTATCCTGGGACAAACAATCTGAATTTGTATTCGAATGTCAGAGAAGTTGTTTTGATTTATAGAAAGGCGGCAGGAGCGTAATCTGACTGCTGCAAAATTGTTGGCACGGCGGAGTTCGCGTACCAGCAGTATTGTACCAATGTCTGATTTTTATTACCTTAGTATAGAGTTTGTAACCAATGTCGGAGCTGGAAAAAAACGCTGCATGAAAAAAAAGGAATCACAACCCGGCCGTGAGCTGAGTGCGGGATCAGGAGTCAGAAGTGAAAGCGAAGGGATATATCGGGCGATGACCGAAGTCACAGGGGAGGAGATATGCCAGAACCAAAAGATATATACCGACCTGGTAGAACGTGCACCATACGGCATTTACATTGTTGATTCGGGATTCCGTATAGCGCAAATGAACATTGTTGCGCAGAATATTGCATTCCGAAATGTCCGGCCTGTGATTGGCCGGGAGTTTACGGAGGCCATGCACATCCTCTGGCCCGATCCTGTAGCTGAAGAAATAATTGCACACTTTCGCCATACGCTCGCAACAGGCGAACCTTATTATTCCCCTCCTTTCATGAAGCCGCGCCATGATGTCAGTATGGTTGAATCGTATGAATGGGAGCTCCACCGGATAATGCTTTCTGAGGGATACGGTGTAATATGTTATTACTACGATTCCACAAGGCTTCGTGAAGCTGAGAATGCAGTGCAGGAGGGTGAAGAAAGATTCCGTAAAATTGTCGAAACTGCCGGTGAAGGTATAATTATCGCAAGCCCCGAAGGTGAATTCCAGTTCATTAATAACAAGTTTGCTGAAATGCTTGGTTATTCCCCTGAAGAAATTCTGGGCAAGGATGCCAATGAATTTATTTATAATAAGGAGGAGAAGGCTAAGGTTCAGCAATGTAGAAATCAGCTTAAAAAAGGAGAGACAGTTCAAAAGGATATGAAGTTCCGCCGCAGGAACGGATCCATATTATGGACGCTTTACAATGCCACTCCTTTATTTGACGCCAATGGCAACCATAACGGAAATCTTGCAATGCATACAGATATAACAGAACGTAAGCAGGCAGAAGAGGCGTTGCGCGAAAGAGAACAACGGCTGGGTTTCCATTTTGAAAACTCTCCCCTTGCAATTATAGAATGGGATGCCGATTTTATTGTAACACAATGGTCAAAGGAAGCGGAGCATATTTTTGGCTGGACGAAAAGAGAAACTCTCGGGAAGCGGATAGATTCCCTGGATATGATCTATTCTGAGGATTTACCCATTGTCAATAGGACAATAGAAAGGCTGATAAGTGGAAAAGAGACCATGGTCATATCTTCCAACAGGAATGTAAATAAGTTCGGGGCGATTATAGAATGTACCTGGTATAACTCAGTCCTGCAAGGTGAAAATGGGGAAATGAAATCCGTAATGTCACTTATTGAGGATATCACTATCAGGAAAAAGGCGGAAGAAGCACTTAGGGAAAGTGAGCGGGTAAAATCGGATCTGCTCGAAAGGCTGAATCAGGCTCAGCACCTGGCAATGATCGGTAGCTGGGACTGGGATTTGAAAACCGATCAGGTCTGGTGGTCGGATGAGACATACAGGATTTTTGGTGTTTCACCTGATAAATATGTCCCCGGCTTTGAATCCAGTAGTAAGTTTATTCATCCTGATGATTTTGAGCAATATGTAAAGGCTGTTGAACATAGTGTAAAAACCGGTGATGCTCTTGATTTTGATTCAAGGCTGATTACGCCGGAAGGAATTCTGAAATATTGTAATGGCAGAGGTAGGGTAATAACAGATGGTGGTCAACCGATCCGCATTGTCGGGACAATCATGGATATTACTGAACGAACAAAAGCTGAGATCAAATTAAGGGAAGCCAAGACTCGGTTGAATCTGGCACTTGAAAATGCCAGTATTGGAGTTTGGGAATGGGACCTGGCTACGAATGAAACGAATTGGGACGAAAAACTTGATAAAATGTTCGGGCTTATCCCGGGGTCATTTGAAAAGACCTACAAGGAATTGGAATACTTAATAAACGAAGAAGATCTATCGCATATCCGAAAATCAATCCGCCGGTCACTTGAAAGGGATTTGCCTTTTGAAACGGTATTCAGGATCAGGTCTGATCATAACGGACCAAAATATATCAGTACCAAGGCGCTGGTTAATAAGGATAATGATGGGAAGCCAATCAGTTTTACCGGAGTCTGCTTTGACGTAACGGCACTGAGAGAAGGAACTGAAAAGCTTGTTTTGAAGCTCAATGAGGAGTTACTCAGGTCGAATAAGGAGCTTGAAAACTTTGCATATGTTGCCTCACACGATCTGCAGGAACCCCTTCGGATGGTTTCAAGCTTTACGCAGTTGCTCGAGCACCACTATGGAGATAAACTTGATGACAGGGCAAAGGAATACATTCACTACTCGGTAGAAGGTGCAAAACGTATGTACGATCTGTTAAACGGGTTGCTCGCTTATTCAAGGATCCATACCCGTGGCAGAGAATTTAACAAAGTCGATTTAAACAGGACGTTGGATCTTGCACTGAAAAACCTTGCGCTTCAAATTGAAGAAAGAGATGCAGTCATTAAATGCGGTACATTACCTTCCGCAATGGCTGATGAAAGTCAGATGATTTCGCTTTTTCAGAATCTTATTTCCAATAGCATCAAGTTCAGCCCGGAGGCTCCGAGGATTTATGTTTCATCGGAAATCGCCCGGGACCATTATATTATATCGGTCAGGGATGAAGGGTTAGGAATTGAATCGCAATATTTTGACAGGATCTTCCAGATATTCCAGAGGTTATTGCCAAGGGAACAATTTGAAGGAACAGGGATCGGGCTTGCGATCTGCAAAAGGATTGTTGAGCGGCACAGGGGAAGGATCTGGGTAGAATCTGAACCAGGGAAAGGAAGCACATTTTATTTCACAATACCCTCGGAGCTTGAAAAATGAGCAGTGCCGGCGGTGAGCAGACTTTTATTTAAGTCCGTAGACCATTACCTGGTTTGAAAATGTCGCCAGGTATACATGGCCATTAGCTATTGCGGGTGCCGAAAACTTTGCGAAGTTCCCCGGATAATCGTCGGGGTTTTCTGAACTGTTCCAAAGTTCCCTTGTAATATCGTTTGCATCAAAAGCCCTCAATATACCTGGTCCTGCAACATGTTCCGCATCGATACCCGTTGCATAGGATGCCCAGAGAATACCTGTTCCGTCGGCAGATCCGTCTGAAGATACAGATAGTTCAGCTCCTGATCCTCCTATCGGTCCACTGACATCAGAAAGGATCTGATTATCTGAAAAGGTATTGCTGGTGCGGTCATATGATAAAGCTCTCAGATGATCATTCTCAGACCAGACATAAACAAATTCGTTAGTCGTTCCTTTGTAATAGGCAGGCTGGCAACGGAGACCACCATTGGTCTTAATGGTTTGCTGCACCTGGTTTGAGGATGAGGAATATCCCCCCATATTATCCTTATTCAACAAATATATATTCCCATCCTTGCAACCTGTAAAATAATATTCCGAATTTGGGATCAGGAATGTGCCCATTGAACCGTAATCAAGATCATTCAGATTTAGATAGGCATAATTTGTTGGAGTAAAATAGCTGCTTACTGTTAAAGTTGTACCTGTCGGCGTCAGTTTCAAAGCGCTTTCAGAACGGTCGCGGAGATCGGCAGGTCCGATGCTTCCGTTACCGGTGGTTACATAGAGATTACCCTGTTCATCGGCTGCCGGACCCATGCCGCTTTCCCAGATACCACCTGCCTCTCCGTCGGGGGTATCGTTATAAACGATTTTCTGATGCAATGTCTGTGCATCATACCCTATTATCCACCCATGGTAAGGACCCCAGTCGCAATGAGAGGACCAGGTAATGTATACAACTCCGTTTACAAGAGCAAGTGCCTGACGCTGGTTGTTGCGCAACGGATCAAAACGGACCAGATTATTTACACTGCCGTCACCGGTGCCTGTTACGCTGGCTGCAATCAGTACAGGACTTCCGGATATATCAGTGCCGGTTACGATATTTACAGCGTGAAGGAACTGGTAAAAACTGGTGCCGTCGGTACTACGGGCCACGAAATAAATAGTTTGTGAAATGGAGTCTATTACCGGTGTGCCGACAATGCCGATATTATATGTAAAGTGATTATAGGGGTTGCACCCCGCTGTCATATCCCCGTTATTGGGTGGGCGCATACCCGTAACAGTAAAGTTCTTATTCCAGTATAAATTCCCGTTATCGGCATTAAATGCATAAACTGAATTATTAACGGTAGCTATGAACAACACGTTGTTCTTACCGGAGCCCATAGTAAGGTTACTGAAAACAAGGGGCTGGGCATAAACCTCATCATCGACAGGTAAAGTAAAAAGTCTGCCAAATAGTTGTGTGTTCACATTTGAAGTTGTCAGGATCTTTTCATGATCATTCAATCCTGCCCGTGTATTGTCATTATGTTGTGTGAGAACAGAGGGATGTTCAGTTACCCCTGTATTAGTGCTGATCTCCTTCTTACAGGTCAGAAGCAGCATTAACAATAATATCGGAAGTATGTATTTTTTTATCATTTAGGGTTTTAAGAGAACCTAATACGTTATACAAACAAAGATTTACCGGTAAAGGTTAATTTTGAAACCTTGCCTCAGATTGTTATTTTTTTGAGATAATCCTTTGATTTCCTTTTATTTTTATATAGATTTAGCTTGAATTATTCATAGAAAGAAGGTTTGTTTTACATGATGAAAAATGCAAGTATTTCTGACCGATTAGTTAATTTCATAACCGATACCATCATTTTCACAATTATTGTGTTCGTTTTAATAATCTTTTTAAAGAACTATAGTGCACGCTTTAAATATTATAATGTTAATAATAACAGGATTTTAGCATTTACGATTTACTTCTTTTACTACTTTGTTTTTGAATCTCTGTTTTCAGCTACGGTTGGCAAATTCATTACTCATACCAAAGTTGTTGATAAAGCAACCTTTTTGCGACCATCAATATTTAAACTGATAATAAGGAGTTTATGTAGATTTATTCCATTGGAATTTTTAACTGTTTTCTTTACTGATAAAAATTTATTGCTTCATGATATGCTTTCCGGGACTACTGTAATTAAGAGAACATAAGCTTTTTTTATTAAAACCAAATTAAATCTGCACTTATGAAAAAGATTAGAAACACAATTGTAGCATTGTCATTTATACTGATTATGATTTTACCTTCGTGTGCGACCGTTTTTGGAGGTAAAATAACTGATTGTCAAAGGACCAAACCAGCACCCGGACAACCTCAAAGAGAAGTCAGGGCAGGTGCATTAATTGCTGATATACTACTATTTGTTCCCGGAGTAATTGTCGATTTTGCAACAGGTGCAATTTATAAGCCTTGCACGAATAAATAGTTCCGATTAATTACAGTAGTCCTTTTTTTTGCCTGGTATGGCTGAGGTTCTAATAGCGCCAGCATCATTGCTGCCATGAAGAGCTCTGAAAGAGCGATATGTGAATAACCCCCGGTGCCAACCTGCTCTTTGTACACATCTTTTTTAATCGATAAAGGAATCCTACGGCGGAATTAATTGACAATTCATAGGATGATATATTGGAAGAAGGGGGGAAGAAGCCCGCAAAGCC
>JBAVOD010000181.1:0-1646 GCA_049691735.1 Bacteroidales bacterium | reverse complement strand
TTACAGTAGTTAACTTATTATAAATTCATGGTAGTTAAGCGTCCGTCCAATAAATCGAGGTATTTGCCTTTCATATCTTTTGATAAAAAACTAATATCGATCAATGTCTTCCATTTAGGAATTGCCAAAGCGATTTTCTCCAGAACTTTTTCAACACTCTTTTCAGTTAGTTTGCATCTTTCTATCCCAAAGTAATCAACCAAAATATTACGAGTTAGATGTTTCTTTTTACCTTTCAAAGGCAAAGCAATTTCTTCATCTTGTTCTTTTAATACTATTGTGGAATTAACCAGATCGTAACAAGGAGATAACTTCACCTGATTATCATCAGTAATAATGGAAAAGTTTTTAAGATGCGAATCTTCATTGCCGATTAAATAATTAAATATGACCAGCTTAAACAATTTTATTTTCTCAATAGCAGGGAAGGTGCAATAATCATCGATCAACTTAACGATCTTTTCCATGCTATAGTCATATTTCGTATCTCTACTTAAACCAGCCAATTGAGCAAAATCCTCAACAGGAACTTTATCATTCTGTCCCTTCCTGTCAAACCGTTTGATGAAATAAGTTAATGTGTTATCCTTTGACCACAATAAACCATGAATAGGTATTTCCAAACCGATCTCGTTTGCCAATTTCATTGTAAGGTCTTCATTCTCTGGTAACTGAATATATATTTGATGTTGAGGTTTAAGTATATATTTGCCGCCCTTATCTACAAGAATGAATTTTTCATCCTTGATACTCAGTACAGAACTTAACTTAGGCTGGACTCCCTGAATTGACATTTTTGCCGCACGGTTGAAAGCCTCTTTCCTTTGTTCTTCTGCCGTATATTCAAGGTCATTAAGTGTCCTCAGACCAGTGCTTAAGAGTTTAAGACCTGCTTCGCTGTAACGGCTTTCACCACATGGTGTATATGTTATTGGGCATAGGTTCATTCTACAAATTCTTTTACGGTAACAACTCCAACCATGTCGTCTCCAACTGCAATTAATTGTGAGAAATGATCGCTCCTGTCGATTTTTTTAATTTTCAATAATCCGTCCAGTTGTATCCCTTCTGGTAGTAATCCATCGAAGAATGGTGGAAATTTATCGAACTTATACACCTTAACATTTCTTGGCATTGTCCTTGAGACTTCAAGACCTTCATACCCGTCAATGTATTCAAATAGATAGTCTTTCCCTTGTTGCAATTCAGTCAAAGTTCCTGCCTCAACTCCTTTAACATATATCTTAGCCTTTCTCATTTTCCTTGTTTCGTAAATTATCCATTAACGGACTTGTTAATTCTATTTTAATGTTCAATACACTGAGTACCTTTCGCAAGGTATTCAATTGAATAGTTTCCTTCCCATTCTCAATATCGTAAATCACAGTTTTGCCAACGCCAGACATTTCTGCTAATTTGTCACGACTTAATTTGGCTGCTTTTCGATGCATCCTAATTATATCTGCTAATTCTTGAGACTGTATCATTTTTTACTGTTATAGCGGTAAATATAGTCAGTTTTATTTAAACAAACAAGCATTTGTCATTTATTTACTGCTTTGGCAGTAATTTCAAGATTAATGATACTCCTTTTTCATTAAAAAGGGATATTTTACTGCTAAAGCGGTAATTTCATTGAATTGTAC
>JBAVOD010000180.1:0-3060 GCA_049691735.1 Bacteroidales bacterium | reverse complement strand
AGTGACTGAAGCGGAAGAAAAGTTAATGACAAAAATGCCACTATCAAACTAAAAACGATCTTTTTCATGTTAACTGGTTTTAATTATTACTCAATCTTTTTCAATCTTAAAATTGAATTGAATTATTACAAAGATATGCTCCTCTGATCTGCGGATTGTTACACAATTTTGATAATAAGTTACATTATTCACACTTTTGCCTTCGGCACTGATTGACATTGAACATAGTCAGGTTATAAGCATATGGAAAAAGTTGCATAATTCACACATTTCAATGTAATAGGATGCAAGAGGAGGGAAAGTATTTAATTTTAATTTTATTGATATATCATCATATCTGGTTTTTCAATTTCAAAATCTCTGAAACCAAAATCAGTTGTTTTAAATGCATTAAATTTTAAAATATCCTGTCCTTTCCCAGGAATCAGGGGATAAAAAGAGATTGATATCTGAAATGCTTTAAAGATCAGGTTCTCGTTTTTAATCAGAACTCCCAATCCTATTTGTGAATATACCTTGCTTTTATAAAATCCTGTTTTTGAAAGCATGCCAAGAGAATATTGAAAATAAGGCGCAAAACGGAATCCCAGCAAATTCCAGGGGGCATATGTTTGTGTCTGCAAGGTAAATAACAGACGGTGGGTGCCCGACAATGACGAGCTGTAAAACCCCTCAAGGCCATAAACATTATTGATAGTTAAACTATCGTACGAAAACCGGTTTATGCCAATAGTTAACTGGGGTTTTACAAATTGCCTGAATTTCCATTTCCCGATATCAAATAGTCCTGTAAAATAATTTACGCCTACTGTCAGAACACCCTGTTCAGTATGTGATGCATGAAAGAAAGTTCCATATTCGAAGTTTGTACTCAGATATCCCCATTCATTATAGTTACCAAAGTAGATCCGCACACCTAAATAAGGACGTCCCGTATTATTTTTTACCTGATACCCTCCTGTCAGGGCATAAACCCTTCCGACTGGTACATCCTCCGTAACACCGTATTTGAAGATGTAAGAATCCTGAACATATCTCCTGCTGGAAATACCAATTGTTGCTAAATAAAAATTTTCACTTGAATAAAAATGAAATGGGTCATAAAGTTCAGATGGTTTTTCATAATACCTTATATGCAGATACCGGGCAGCCAAAATCAGATTGGTTACAACTTCATCTTCCTGGTTGCCTTTAAAAAGTTGAAATGCTTTGCCAGCCCAAAAATCCTGCGTTCCGAATTTCAGACTCACAGGGACATAGACAGAATTCATATCCTTCAGGGAATCTTTTTTAGTTTCAGATGCAAATAATGCTCCGGCCGCCCACTTTGCCAATGGAGAGAAAAACGGACGGTCAACAGCAACGCTCCGAATGAAATTTCCATACCCGTCAATTCCTAGACTTAACTTTGCGGTTACGAAAGAGTTCCGTATGTTTGGGATCGAATAGTTTGTGTATAATGAATTAATTCTCTTAGTGACATTTCTTGAAAAAACATTTTGAAATTCATGGCCTGTTCCTAAGAAATTCTGATCAGCTAAACCGATTTTGAATTGTGAAGGTGAAATGGATCCCGCCGGGATGATGCTCCAGTTATCGAGCTCACGGATAAAGATATCTACAGAATCTGAATTTACCCCCGAGGGCACAACGTGGAAATAAACGTCGTGAACATAACTCTGGTTACGGATCAACCGCTCCGATTCATTCAAACGTAACGTATTGAATGGTTGATTTTTATGTATTAGTAACAGGTTCCTGATGGTGATACCCCGAGTTGTAATATGCATCATGTTCCCCGTTCTGGACAATATATTCTGTTTCCCTACGGTAGTGTCAGAGGCTGAATAACCAAAAGGGTCCAGTGTAACTACATGAATATTCCTTACGATCTTTCCTTCAAAAGTCCGATATGGCTTTTGTATAAGCTTATTATTTACTTTGCCTTTAACTTCCTTTTTCTTGGGGATGGTGGCAACCGGTTTAAAGATTAAACCGTAAATGAAGGTTGAAAACTTATTCCGTTTTGAATATCTTTCAATATTCCTGTAAAGATGGGTTGTATCGGTTTTGACAGGAACTTGCTGTGCTGATGTAAAATCGTTTATCGAAATTAAAACAAATGAAAATATGAAAATATATTTAATCCACATTTGAATCAATCAAGCCAGGAATATCGACGCCAGTCCATTTTACTCGTAACCGCTTTTTATGATGATCGAAATCATTTTGAATCGTTCATTTGCTTTTATAATTTTTGAAGAATGAGCCGGGACAATTATAGACTGGCCTGTATTCAGCAAATGAGATATCCCATCAACTACAAACTCAGCTTTACCTTCAATGATCTGGATAAATGTATCGAATGGAATAATTTTTTCATTCACCACTTCACCTGTATCAAATGAAACTGCTGTGATGCTTCCTGTCGGCTTTTTTAAAATTGATTTAATTGCAACTGAATGTGAAACATATTCAATAACCTCGATCATTTTGTAAGCTCTTGCCTTTTCAATCCCGTTATTTTCCATCTTAACCATTTCATTTGCTAAATAATTCCCTGAAATGAAATTCCGATAATGTTTTTTAATTCAGCCTTAGTGAAATATGCTGAACAGGAATAATAAATTACACAACAAAGGTCCAAATCTTTAGTATTTGAATCCTTACATAATTCCTGTAATAATTTACATCATTCACACATTACCCAAATCATTGTGTTTTTTGTTCTTCAGTTTTTTGAAGGAAGACGGGGTAAGCCCTGTCATTTTTTTAAATTGATTTGACAAATGGGCTACACTGCTGTAATGCAGCTTCCAGGCAATTTCGGTAAGATTGAGCTCATCATATACGAGCAGTTCTTTTACCCGTTCTATTTTATTTGCCAGGTAAAACTGTTCAATTGTATTCCCATTAACTTCGGAAAAAAGATTGGACAGGTAGGTATAATTGTGATTAAGCTTTTCACTCAGATAATCGGAAAGGTTTATTTTAATCTGTTCGTCACTGTAATGGATAAGTTCAATAATAATGGTTCTCATTTTCTCAACCAGTATTTGT
>JBAVOD010000179.1:0-1647 GCA_049691735.1 Bacteroidales bacterium | reverse complement strand
GGGTAAGGGTTCTCATTACCGAATCGACCCACGGATGATTCATATATTTTATGAAGGGCGGTTCTGCCTGCCGGGGAAAGGTGCTGCCCGAGGCCGAAGCCGCGGCAATTATCAGCAGGATTATAGTGATCCGTTTTGTTATAAACATTATTCAGAACCTAAATAGGATATGAGGAGATTATAAAGTGTCGAAATTCAAAAGTAGTAATTTTTAGCCGCGTCTGTTCCGGACATCAAAACTTTTATAACGACGCCGGGTAGTTAGTTCTGCGTTATGACATCGACCATCGGTTTTTACTCGCTATAAATTATTATTTTTACCCGTCAACATAAATGGGTTCCGGTGGCCGGCGATCTGAACGGAAGTCTTATGTTTGCAATAGTTCAGATGCTTCTGATATGGGCAATCGCCCTGATATTGTACAGAAAAAGGTTATGATCCGATTATAAAAACATGGAAATAGTTAAGAAAATTTCTGAAGGATACAAAAGGCTGTTCGGAGATGGAAACTACGAAACAATACCACTGCCTCCGTCCGGGTCCGACAGGAGCTACTTCAGGATATCCGGTCCACGGAACACTGTCATTGGTGCATATAATTCAAATAGGGAGGAAAATGAGGCATTCATTGGATTTTCAAGGCATTTCAGGTCAAAATCATTGCCTGTACCTGAAATTTTAGGATACTTTCCCGACGAGTTCATATACTTTCAGCAGGATCTGGGTGACGTCAACCTTTACACATGGTTGCACAACAAGCCGGTACTGGCCCCGTTCGACGATGAGACTCATAATCTGTACAGGAAGATACTTGACACACTTATTCAGTTCCAGGTAAGCGGTATAAAAGGGCTGGACCTCAGCCTTTGCTATCCTCACAGGAGCTTCGACAGGCAATCGATGATGTGGGACATGAATTACTTCAAATACATGCTGCTGAAGCTTTTAACAGTTCCGTTCAACGAACGCCGCCTTGAACACGATTTCAATTCGCTGGCAGATTATCTCCTGGAAACGGGGCAGGATTACTTTCTTTACAGGGACTTCCAGACTGCAAACATAATGGTAGTGGAAGGCGAGCCATGGTTCATCGATTACCAGGGTGGAAGGAAGGGAGCACCACAGTATGATGTGGCATCATTGCTGTACGATGCAAAGATCGCTATGGCTGATGAGGACCGTGAAAAGCTGCTCAAGTACTATATCGATAATTTCTGTGCTCAATCGAACGAGACCAGGGACAAGTTCAGAGGCTATTATACGGGATTCAGCATGATCAGGATAATGCAGGCACTTGGAGCTTTTGGGTTCAGAGGCCTTTATGAGCAAAAACCGACCTTTACCGACAGCATTGTCCCCGGAGTGAACCTGCTTCTGAAGATCGTGAGCCAGTCGGAAAACCATATCAGGCTGCCTGAGCTGTACAGCGCAGCCAGAGCCATTCCTGAATCCGTTATCTTTATGAAGCTTTTAAAAAGTCTGACACTAAGATACTGAAAATGAAAGCGATGATTATGGCAGCCGGAAAAGGTACGCGGCTGGGAAAAATCACACTGACCACTCCGAAAGCCCTGACAGAGATCCACGGTAAAAGCCTGCTGCGAATGGCCGTTGAAAAATGCACTGATGCTGGATTTGACGAAATC
>JBAVOD010000178.1:0-2323 GCA_049691735.1 Bacteroidales bacterium | reverse complement strand
CTATTCAGCCAAATCAATTTTATGATCTGCTTAAAACACATTCTGAATTCCCAAAAACATCACAAATAAACGAAATTACTTTTATCAATTTATATTCACTTCTGGCTTCGCATTATGATGCCATAATTGCTGTACATCTTACCAGTCAGTTTAGCGGTACTTTTGCAAATAGTATAAAAGCAGGCGAACGCATTTCAAAAGAGTTTAACAAACCTGTTTATGTAATTGACTCAAAGAATTTGTCAGGAGCATTAGGATTAATTATGCTGAAAGCTGCCCAAAACATTGAAACCAGTGAATCTGTGGATTCTGTTGTTAAATCCCTTTTAAATGATGTGATTCAAACTAAGATATTTGTAAGTGTCAGAAATTTAAAATATATGATTAAGGGAGGACGGGTTTCCAAACCTAAAGGGTTAATTGCCAGCGCCCTTGGTTTAAATCCGGTTATTTCAATGGATGAAAACGGCAAGTCATTTCTTTTTGGTAATACTTTCCGTCAGGAAGCGAGCCTGAACAAAATTTATACTCACATTATAAAAATTCTCAGTGGAAAGACTGTCTGGAACTATATAATACTTCATGCACATAATGTTGATGGTGCTCAAAGAGCAGAAGAAAAGATGAAGCAGATTACAGGGAAAAAAGCTGTTTCAGTTGTAGACATCTCTCCTGTAATTGGGATGCATGCAGGATATGGTGCGATAGCCATTTCCTTGTTATTTACTAACTAATCCTATAGATTATGCTTGCGCTATTTTTACAAGCTTCCCTTATCATCTTAGGACTCGTAACCCTATTATGGTTTTGTAGCATAATTATAAAGAATGTCAGTATTGTTGACCTCTTTTGGGGATTTGGTTTTGTGGCGGTTAACGCTTTCTACATATTTATATCGGGCGAACTGAATGCCAGAAAGATACTTATATTAGTGCTGGTTACTGTTTGGGGCCTAAGGCTTTCCATATATCTTGCCTGGAGAAACCTTGGCAAAGGAGAGGATTTCAGATACAAGGAATTAAGAAGGAAATATGGCCCTGAACGCTTTTGGTGGTTTAGTTTTTTTCAAACCTTTTTATTACAAGGTGCATTGATTATGATCGTTTCTTTGCCCTTATTAGGAGTAGCTGTGAGCACTCATTCAAATGCCCTTAATTTTCTGGATTACCTCGGACTTTTGGTATGGATGATTGGTTTTACATTTGAAGCAGGTGGCGATTTTCAGTTGTCGCGTTTTAAACAAAATTCCAATAACAAAGGAAAGGTTCTTAATACAGGATTCTGGAAATACACCCGGCATCCAAATTATTTTGGCGATTCGGCTGTTTGGTGGGCTTATGCCCTTTTTAGTATAGCGGCCGGAAGTTACTGGCAAATTATCGGTTCCATAATGATGACTTTGCTGATTATCAAAGTCTCGGGTGTGGCCTTGCTTGAAAAAACTTTAAACAATACGAAACCCCAATATCGAGAATACATTGAAAAAACCAGTTCTTTTTTCCCGTGGTTTTTAAAAAAATAAAAGACAGGATTTTATTTACAAAAGGTGTCAGGTGTGACGAATGAGGGTCAAATCCAGGTATGCTGCCATAGAGAGCTTATAATTGATAAAATTCCGGATGGATCTTTATAATGTTTTGCATTAAAATCTCTAAAGGTAACCTTTCCTCTTTTGGTATATTTCTGTTGTCGGCATTAACAACAATAACCATATTTAAGGCAGGGACAATATTGATAATCTGCCCTCCATTCCCAGGAATAAACCAAACATTAAAGCCAAAATCTGTTTTTGCCATTTGCCATTGGTAACAATTTTTATCAAGACGACCCTGAATTAAAATTTTGGTTTTGCCTTTCATATTTTGTTTAAATTCCTAAGCAAAGGTCGGGTACACACATCAAAAATAAATCACCCCTGAGGGTGATTCGTGAGGGTGACTTTTATATAAAATATTCACCTGGTAAGAAAATCTAATATATTGACCACTTCATGCCGGTTTTAATTTTAATACTTTAAAGCCTGAGGCAACTTTTGTCCGTTCGTGGTACTGAAAAAGAGCGAGAGTGAGAGTGAGAGTCAGAGTTGCAACACAAATCAAATGGAATTACTTTTTTATTAGTTTTGACATATGAACACTTCCGTTAATATTGATGGCTTTTCAGTATTTATATTTCTTGGGGTATTTCTGGGTCTGGCCCTTTCTCTCTTCTTTATTTTTAAACCATCATCGAACACCGCGGCAAACAGGTTCCAGGGTCTGCTGCTCCTTACACTTACACTCTGCATTCTGGAAATGGAGTTGAATATGACAGGTCTTATTAC
>JBAVOD010000177.1:0-2434 GCA_049691735.1 Bacteroidales bacterium | reverse complement strand
TTGACCGCTCTATCTACGAAATACTACAGATATTGAGCATATCTTTACTGGACAAAACGCCTATAAAAGAGATACTTACGAAGTGCGATTACAATAATGTCAAAGAACTACAAAATAAACAATTAACAATCAGTGGGTTTTAAGCGCCCACCAATGGGAATATTCATATAATAGTGCAAATTTAGTGATCGAAGAAAAAAATAAATTTCATTATACTAAGCACACCTATAATGATATTAATCAGTTGATAACATCTGATTTTTATTGGGATATGCGGATTGCAAGCAGTAACAGCAGTGTGCTTGAAGCAGCAATGAACCGAGAAGAATGGGTTAATCCTAATAATACATCGAAAAGCATTTCCCATTCATTGGAATATAACGGGAATGGCCAATTAGTTCGAAAATCATATATCCGCCCATCGGTGAATACAACCAATTTCGTAGAATTCCAATACCAGAATGACAGAATAATAAGGGCAACAGGGTATAATAATAATTCAAAATCGGATTATACAGATTATAATTATGATGAAAAAGGAAACATAACCAAGCAGACAAAATACATCATATCTTCAGTTGGAATTGCTGAGTTAAGTACAACCACGGAGTATGAATATGATAATATGCATAATCCTTATCAATCATTTCAAAGATTGACAACACTCGGTGTTTTTACTAATCCAAACAATATTGTAAAAGAAACCTGTACACTTAATTTTGATGTTGATCCATCGATTGAAAAAGTTCAAATTACTGAAAACTCTTATGAATATAATGATAAGGGATACCCTATTAAGGTAAATGGGGTGACTGAATATGTGTATAAATGATCGCAAGCCATAAACCGTGATTATTTTCAGCAATAATTTTAACCGTTACAAATATGAAAACCAGTCTCTTAAAGTATCTATTATTGACCTTTTTTACATTATTGGTTGGTTGTCAAAAGGATAATTACATCCGCCGTTCTGTTTGTTCATATTCAAAATTTAAAAACATATTTTATAGTCATGGATTCCGGCAATTTATTTTCAACTAATTCAAATCCCAGCCTTCCTGTAACAGTTGCAGGATAATTATCAAAGTACTTTACGTTTCCCAATATTATCTCTTCGGATAATCTGTTTTCAATTGTAGTATTTTCTTCAGCTGAGTATATTAAATCTAAATATCTTATATCGTTTAAATTAAAACTTTTTGTATATGTAAAATCGACAGGATGCCAATAACCGGTATTATCTAATACCTCTGCCCATTGGTGATGGTAATCATAAATGTTGCCACCATCGTGATCATAAACAACTCCCCAGATAGTACGGGCCGGAATATTCGCAGCTCTGCACAATGCAACGAACAATCTTGAAAAATTCATGCAGGTACCGATTTTCAGGTCATAAGTAAGTGATGCTTTTTCAAGGAAGGAATCCCGATGGTCCGGATCAAAAGTCATTGAATTTTCAATAAAAGATTGAATTTGTTTTGCTTTATCAATGTTATTCAGGTAATCATTTGTCAATTCATTGGCCCTGGCTTTTAACGCCTCGTTGTTGCAATCGATAAATTGTGATTCAGATAACCATTTTTGCCCAATATTGCCCGGTTCTTTAAATAAAACCAATTCACCTTTCCTTCTTGTATAAATTATTATTATCTGGCCGCCTGCGGGCAAAACAGACTTTTGAATTTTTATCCAATAACCACCACAACTGTCACAGATGAAATCCGGATTTGTAACGGTATCATTGTTAATTATAACTTTTATCTCACTTTGGCCCGTAAAAGAGCGGCCAGCCGGAAAAAGGAAAAATGAAGATACTGGTCCATTATTATTTTTTTCACAACCAAATAGTATTAGTACCACTGAAATTATAGAAAGATAAATACTAATTTTCATTTTAATTAATGGTAAAAGCAAGATGCCTTATGAGCCGCTCTGAGAATTGGTTTCGAAAATTGGTTTTGTTTGTGTAGGGGCTGCCTCAAATGGCCGGCTTCAATGCATTTTACCTCTTTTCCCCCTAAAGGTGTTGCCCTGATCCGTCATAAATTAAAACTTTTGTTGAATCAATACATCATAAGTCAAAGATACTCATTTTTTGATTGTCTCATAGCGTGGGCCGCTAACGGCCTGCTCCGGCAGCGTTCTGTTCAAGATAGCTTATGATTGTGTTTGCCTGCTCATCTTTTAATAAAAAGCCTTTCGCTACCCGATTATTCCAATTATTGGATATCGGAATTATCTTTATGGAAAATTCGAAGTTGATGACATGAGAAAAACCTACTTAAAGGAAGTAAAGACTGCAATTGAACGAGCTGACGCGATAAGGCCGCATATCATCACCGAAAGCGACCTGAAACATCTGCCGGAAGCAGTCCGGAAATACCTTCATTACTGCGGTGTTGTGGGAAAGCCGGAAGCCTTTAATGTCAGG
>JBAVOD010000176.1:0-2118 GCA_049691735.1 Bacteroidales bacterium | reverse complement strand
CAGTTCCGTATTTCACTCTGATAAATTCCATAATACCCGGAATCTGCTTTTCCATAAGCGGAACGATTGTTTCTATGGTAATGTCATGCGGTCCGATACCTGTTCCTCCTGTTGTAAATATAAAATTGCAGGTATCGGATGCTTTCTCCACAAGTTCCTTCAGCATGCCGGCGTCGTCAGGTATGAGTGTCAGGTTTATGTTGGAATCGATGTTTTCGTCGGCAAAGTATTCTCCAAGCTTTTTTTTGATCCTGGGTCCGCTGAGATCATCATAGGCCCCACTGAATGCCCTGTCGCTCAGTGTGATGATGAGAACTTCGAATTTTTCGGGAAGATTCATATTTTTGTTTTTTCTGTTAACATTATTTTGTCAATGATCATCATCTTGTCAATTGCCTTGCACATGTCGTAAACAGTAAGCAGGCCCACACTCACTGCGGTAAGGGCTTCCATCTCGGCACCGGTCCTGCCGGTACACTGGACTTCACTTTCAACAGTAATTCCTGCCTCATCGGTATGTGCATCCACCCTTACATTGTCGAGAGTAATGTTGTGACACAAGGGTATCAGCCACGAGGTGTGCTTTGCAGCATTTATACCTGCTATGCGAGCTACAGCCAGGACATCCCCTTTCTTCAGAAGGTTTTCCCCGACTGCCTTAAGCGTTTCGGGCGAAAGCCTGATATGGCCAGAGGCCTTTGCGATCCTTTGCTGGATATCCTTCGCACCAACATTGACCATTATTGCTTTGCCCTTGTTGTCGAAATGAGTAAATTCTTCCATGATAAATCAGCCTCCGATATTATAAAATCCGTTTTTATGATTTTTAGATCCCCTTTCGGGCTTGGCTTCCAGAGCCATCTTTATGGCATTCTCATACCCGGTCTTCCTGATATCAAATTCGATATCGCTGAACAGGCATGGCTTCAGTTTGCCGTCAGATGTGAGCCGGAGCCGGTTGCATGAAGGGCAGTCACCACCCGATCCCCCTTCAACGGTAGTATAAAAACCTGTTACAAGATCCATCTCATGAATATATCTTACTTCAAGTCCGTTCCTTATACAAAAGGCTCCCACCTCCTTCGCATCAGGTTCATCCGCTGATTCCTTTATCACACAATTTATCTTAACCGGGACAAGGCCCGCATCTCTTGCAGCATCAATTCCGCTGAGGGCATCCTCAAGCGAGCCGGTCCTGGTTATGTACCCGTACTTCTCAGCGTTTACAGTGTCGAGGCTGATATTTACACGGTGCAGTCCGGCTTTTGCAAGATCCTCTGCAAATTGGTTAAGGAGTGTTCCGTTGGTAGTCATTGCCAGGTCGTTTATCCCGCCGATCGAGGCAATCATCGATACCAGGTTCACAATGCCCTTCCTTGCAAGCGGCTCGCCGCCGGTAAGCCTTACTTTCGTGACCCCATTCGATACGGCAGCCTTTACGAACCCGGCAATTTCATCAAAAGTAAGGATATCCTCATGCCTCAAAAGGTGAATGCCTTCTTTGGGCATACAGTACCGGCACCTCAGATTGCACCTGTCGGTAACCGAGATCCGCAGATAATCAATATTCCTGTTAAATCTGTCGTACACTTACAATTTCTCCTTCCCTTAGCAACTTTATACCTGCAGGCATCTCAATAATTCCGTCAGCCGAGTGGAGCGAGGAAATGTGGGCTGAACCATGATATTCTACAGGAAACACTGTTCCGTTGCCGCTTACCGTTACAGGTATCAGAGCCTTGCGCTCAGCGTACCTCCTCGAAAACTCCAGTCCCATCGGCAGATTAATACAAAGAGGGTGCCAATCAAATCCCATCATTTTGTAAATCAGGGGCCTCACCAGTATTTCAAACTGAACAAATGCCGAGACCGGATTGCCCGGCAAACCAAAAACAATATTACCCGGATGAGTGCCGAATGTTGTAGGCTT
The DNA here is from genome assembly GCA_049691735.1 of Bacteroidales bacterium. Lineage (GTDB taxonomy): Bacteria > Bacteroidota > Bacteroidia > Bacteroidales > VadinHA17 > LD21. The sequence goes on along the minus strand of JBAVOD010000176.1, from coordinate 188 downwards.
TCCCGGCTGAACAGCGACCCTTGAAAAGAGGATCCTGACCCCTGCCCTCTCCAGAACTCCCGGCACAAAATCAAAATCTCCCATCGAAACTCCACCGGTAATCAGAACTATCTGATTTTCAGCAATAGCCTGCGATACAAGTTTAAAGGTTTCTTCCTCGTTATCCCTGGCAATCCCATAATATCTGC
>JBAVOD010000175.1:0-6682 GCA_049691735.1 Bacteroidales bacterium | reverse complement strand
AATGGAACCTCTCTTCGGATCTTATCGATGAGGTAATAATCCCTATTGATACTGCTTTTTCATTGTTCAACAGGTATCGCCTTGCTGACAGATATTCGCCATTTAATGCTTACCTCGGAAGCTACGGACTCCCCTTTTACCAGATAAATTTCTTCGACAGGCCCGATGAACCCGATGAATTCCTTTATTATTATTATTATCCGCTTCTTTTCAAACCTGAGAATTTTGTTTTCATGAACACCCAGGTCCCTTTCACCCAGGCCGACTGGACTTTCGGGGGACCGCGTGAAACAGCCGAACAGACTTTCAGGGTCAGGCATTCGAGGAATGTCAACAGGTTCCTGAATTTTGGCTTAATTTACGATATCATTTATAATCTGGGCCAATACAGCTCCCAGAGGGCGATAGACAAGGATTTTACCTTTTATGGTTCGTATACAGGCGAAAGATATAAAGCTTACTTCGCAACCGGGATCAACAACATCTTTACAAATGAAAACGGCGGAATAAAGGATAAATCTCAGCTTGCCACCTATTCCACTACCGATGTTGAGGTAAACCTCGGAAGCCTGAACAATGCACAGAGTGTGCTGAAGAACAGAAATTTTCTGATTGTGCAGAGGTACACAATCGGAGGCGCTTCCGGTACGCCGTCCGATTCAGCTGCTTCACAAAAATCGAAAACGTTCAGGCTGAGCGGAACCTTTTCGCATATTTTTGACCTCGATCTGAATACCAGGACTTATTCGGATTCTTATCCTCTGTCGGGATTTTATGATTCGATCTATATCAGCAAAGTAGCAACATTCGACTCACTGTATTCAAGGAGTATCAAAAACACAATCCGGTTTGATTTTGCCACAGATGCTTCAAGAAAATTCAGGCTGGGCGGCGGCGTCGGGATACGGAATGAGCTATTCAAATACAGCCAGATTGTACCGACACATGATACCCTGGGTGCTGATACGGCAGAGTGGCATCGCAGTAATAATGTCCTGATAGGCAGACTATTTAACAATATAGGGACCAGGTTCGGATGGGTGGCAACAGGAGAAATGTTTCTGACAGGTTACAGGGCAGGGGATTTTACGCTTAACGGAGTCATCACAAAGACATTTGACCTGAAAAAAGGAAAAGCCGTCTGGGATATTACCGGCGGAATAATGAACAGGCAGCCTTCATTCTGGTACGAACAGTGGGGGAGTAACAACTTCGAGTGGCACAATAATTTCAAAAAAACATTCAGGGTCGATGTGGGGACTAAATTCTCATATCCTGTCCGGAATGCCGTGTTGAGGTTTAACTATGCTATAATCAACAACTACACCGACTTCGACACACTTGCACTCCCGGCACAGTATTCAGGCGGGCTTTCTGTTGCATCAATCTACGCCCAGAAGGATTTAAGAGCCTGGAAATTACATCTCAATACAGAGGTCCTTGTCCAGAAAAGCAGCAACCCCGCAATTCTCGATCTTCCGCTGGCTGCAGTAAGGGTGGCCGGCTATTTTCAACATATGTTTAACTTCCGTAAAACAAATGGCCAGCTTAATACACAGATTGGCATTGATGTTACATATCATACCCTTTACCATGCATATTCATACATGCCTGCAACAGGGCGTTTTTACAGACAGGATACAGAACTGATCGGAGATTACCCGTTTGTTAATGCCTTCCTTAATATCAAGCTCAAACGAACAAGGATCTTCCTTGAGATGGACCATATAAACTGGAGTTTTAGCGGCTATAACTATTTTATGGTTCCTTCTTATCCCATGAATGCCAGGATGTTTCGGTTCGGTCTGTCCTGGACTTTTTATGACTGAAATTTTTTTGTATCTTTGCCTTCTCAATTAAGTTAATGTCTAACAAATAAGTTATCTTGAGCAGAAGGTTATTAATTCTTATTCTGATTTACGGGGCTCTGCTTACTTCATGTTCCGATAATCATCCTGTCAGGCATAAGACCGACACTGTCGCGTTTGTCCTGGATTCGATAAGAGCCAGGGGAAAACTGATCGCACTTAACGATTTAAATTCGACAAATTATTTCATTTACAGGGGAGAACCTATGGGCTTCCATTATGAGCTCCTGAAATCGTTCGCTGACCACATCGGGGTCGATCTGGAGATTGTTGCTCAGAATAGCCTGGAAGATGCATTTGACATGCTCCATACCGGCAAAGCAGACCTGCTGGCTTTCGGCCTGACAGTCAATGCTTCACGGAAAAAGGAGATCACGTTTACCGAGCCTCTCGATGAAACCAGACAGGTGCTTGTCCAGCGTAAGCCTGACAACTGGCAGAAATTGTCGGCATCAGCTGTGGAAGTACGGATGCTCAGAAATCAGATTGACCTTGCCGGCCGGACTGTCTATGTCCAGAAGGGGTCATCGCATGCTGAACGCCTGGAGGCTCTTTCGCAGGAAATAGGGGAGGAGATCACTGTTGTTGAGGTTCCCCTGCAATCGGAAGAACTGATTCAGCTTGTCGAGAAGGGAGAAATCGATTATGCAGTATGTGATGAAAACATAGCTCGTGTCAATGCTACATATTATCAGGGGATAGATGTGAGCACTCCTGTGAGCTTTCCTCAGAACCAGGCGTGGGGTTTGAGGAAAACGCATTCTGACCAGTTGCTTAAAGAGCTGAATAAGTGGATAGTCCCATTCCGGAAAACAGAAACATACGCTATGTTGTATGCCAAATATTTTAATAATTCGCGGTCGAGCACAATAGTAAAGAGTGATTATTATGCATTGAATACTGGCAGGGTATCGCAATGGGATGATATGATCAAGATCTACAGCGACAGCATCAGATGGGACTGGCGGCTTCTGGCATCACTCATCTGCCAGGAATCAAGGTTCATGCCTGATGTGGTTTCCTGGACCGGAGCATATGGCCTGATGCAGATAATGCCTGAAACCGGGAAGAGGTTCGGTATTAATATTAAGTCATCACCCCGTAATAATATTAAAGCGGGAGCAAAATATATAAAGTGGCTTTATTCAATATTTGATCCCAAGATACCTGACAGCAATGAAAGGACTAGATTTGTCCTTGCTGCATATAATGCCGGACCAGGACATATCCTTGATGCAATGAAGCTTGCTGAAAAGAACGGCATGGATCCCACTGTCTGGGAAAATAATGTGGCGGTCTGGCTTCAGAAAAAATCAGAGCCGAAATACTATCTCGATTCAGTCGTCAGGAACGGTTATTTCCGTGGAAATGAGTCAATCTCATTTGTCAACAAAGTTCTCGACAGGTACGAGCAGTACAAGAATATAATTCCTTAATACAGTAATTATATAAGGTTGCCCCTTCTGATTATTTCCAGTAATTCATTAAGGATCATTGCCGTAGCACCCCAGATGACATGACCATCATAGTCGAAGTACTTAATTACGCGTATCTCGCCTCTTACCTCCATCGACCGGGTCTTCACAATTGAGGGATCGAGAAACCTTTTTAATTCCGCTTCAATGATATACTCGACCTCTCCGGGCTGGCGCACAAATGCAGGTTTCGTATCTGTCCATCCTGCGACCGGAGTGACGACCATATTGCTAACAGGAATGAACAATGGTGTAAGTGTACCTGCTACACTTATTTTCTTCGGGTCGATCCCAACCTCTTCACAGGCTTCACGCAACGCAGTAGCGGTACTGTCATTGTCAGCAGGCTCCTTCCTCCCGCCGGGAAAGCTTATCTGGCCACTGTGAAATCCGTTGTAATCAGGCCGCTGAATAAATACTGTGAACACCGAGCCTGATCGGGGGTACAGCGCGATCAGAACGGCAGCTTCGGTTGCGTCCGGGCCAGGCATTCTGCTGATATTTTCCCTAGTCATCGCCCGCGACGACATCTGCCACTGAGCCTGCTTTCCGGGAAGCCCTTTCTGAATTTCCCTTTTTATAATCTCGTGTGACAGGATCATAGTTGATCAACAACTAATTGCATGAATAGTTGAATAAATATTATCCACCCACCAAACACCCTTTTTTGAAGAATTTCTCGCAGATTTTCGCAGAGTCTTACGCAGATTTTCGCAGAGAATCTCGATAGCAGCTTATTCTATAACCAGTGCCTCCGCCCCTGCAAGGGGGCCGAGCGTTAAAAAATAGCCCTGTGGGCAATTTTAGCGAAGGAGCCAGCCTGCAGGAGTGGATTGTGGTGGGGAGGTGCCCTCCGCCAACTGGCGGAAGAGGGGTCTCTGATCGCTTCGACAACCCTTATTGGGAGGTGGCCCTCCACCAGCCGGCGGAGGGCAGAGGGGTAGCCAGACGTCTGCTGCATGCTCCCGTACCTTCGCCCCTTCCAGGGGAGATGCCGAGTATGCGAGGCAGAGGGGTTGCCAAATACTTATTCATACCTCAACGTCTCCACCGGATTCCTTGTCGCTACCCTCCAGCTCTGCAGGCTTATCGTTAATATTGCAATCCCAAGGGTAAGAATACCTGCAAGAGGAAAGATCCACCAGCTGAAATCAGTCTTGTACGCATAATTCTGCAGCCATTTATGCATTGCGTACCATGCAATGGGACAGGCTATAATAAAAGAAATGACAACCCATTTTACGAAATCCCTGTTAAGCATTTCCAGGATTTCGAGAATTCCGGCACCGTTAATTTTACGGATCCCGACTTCTTTGTTTCTTTGGCGGCTGCTCTGGTATGACACACTGAATAAACCTATGAATGACAGAAACAGGCTGATGAACGCACAGGCACCTATAAGCCTGATATAGTTAATATTATCCTTGTGGAACCATTCAAAACGGTCGCCGACAGATTCAATGTTTAATGGATAGTCCGGAATTAAATTTTTCCAGGTTGCGGCAATTGCATCCCTGGCCCCCGCATATTGATCCGTCGACGCTTTAACCATCAGATGGCTCCCGTTGCCGGCAAATGAGATGAATGCTGGTTCAATCAATGTCTTTAAACCAGAGTAATTAAAATCTTTGACAATGCCGCAGACTATCATTTTCTCCATGCCGGGCAGCCCTTTACCGATCAGGTTCTGATTGACGAATAATTTTGCAAAAGTCAGGTTTATAAGACATTTGTTTTTATTCGTTTCGGGATTGCCTGTAAATCCCTCACCTTCAATAAGCTCGATACCCATGGTAGAAAGGTAATTTTCGTCGCCCGAAAATCCTGCAGGCGAATACTGTTTTTTCACACCCTCCTGCTCATATTCAAGCAAGACCAGGAGATGTTCGAGGACAGGAGAGGCGGTGACGACAGATACACTCCTTATGCAGGCATTTTGAGTCAGTTCTTCCCTGAAAGCAGAAACCTTGCCTGCGTATTGCCCCGGCAGCTTTACTTCAATAACATTTTTATCGAGGCCGATTGGTTTTCCGGCGATATACCCGATCTGTTTAATGATAACGATCGAGCAGATTACAAGTCCTATTGATCCCGACAGCTGGAAAATATTAAATGCCGGAAATTGAACTTGCCTGACAGTAAGGTTATTACCTGATTTAAGAGCATTTATATCCATTCCTGATCGGATCTTAAAAAATACAAATGCAAATGCCAGGAGCAATAAGAAAAGTACAGGTGCAATAAGTGTTATTATCTGCACTCGCTCAAAGATGAAATTTTCAGGAATAGTGCCTTTGGTGACTTCATTAAAGAAGGGAAGCATCTCCTGCATCAGAAATATACTGAACATTAAAGAAATTCCGATAATTATCAGATTTTCAGTCAGGAAATCAATGATCAGCATGTATTTGGAGCTTCCGTTAATACGGCGTACAGTAAACTCCTTATTCTTTTCGATCAGCCTGTTGTTCAGCAATCCCATGTAATTGAATGATGCGATGCCAATGATCATAAGACCGATTATCAGGGCAATCCACAAATCTGTCTTATCGCGGCTTGATTCAATATATGATGCCCTGGCCGGATTGAAATAGGCCGATTGCATTGGTTCAAGATAATACCTGCCCGGGGTTCCCGTATTAACAATAGGAATTGACTCCCTGTTGTCAGCCATGATTTTCTCAATTACTGCCTTGTCGGTCTTTGAACTTAACCTTACATAGCAGCGACTGTCAGTTTCACCGATCGGCCGGACCATATCGAATTTTATCTGAGTATTTTCACGGGGCTGTTGAAATACCCCGGTTACTTCAAACTCTTCTTCTTTGCCTCTGATAACCAGTTTTATAATCTTTCCGACAGGCTCGGTTGTTCCGAAATATTTCTTCGCCAGGTCTTCCGACAGTACGATATTGTTGACTGATGCGAGCGCTGTTGCGGGGTTATTTGTCAGAAGGTTATAGGAAAAAAAACTGAAGAAATTAGGTGAAGCTCCTATGATCAACGGCGTGTCATAATATTCTTCATTATTTACAATTAATTTCTGTGCGCCGGCATTATTAAAACGGCAGAAATCTTCAACTGCCGGGTAATTCTTTTTCAGGTATTCTGCAGATCCAAAACGGCAATAATACATTTTTTTCCCCCAGGGGTCATCGCAGTTTAATGCAAATATCCGGTCGTGGTTGGCATAAAAGCTGTCCGTTTTCAACTCCCGGCTTATGAACAGCATGATCAGATTAAAGCATGCCAGACCTACCGACAGGCTGATAATGATTATGCCCGAATTAAGTTTCTGCATTAAAATGCTGCGAAGTATTATCTTTAATTTTGTCATTT
>JBAVOD010000174.1:0-10204 GCA_049691735.1 Bacteroidales bacterium | reverse complement strand
CTGTTCCGGTCCCTCTACGGTATCGCTGCGCCGTTTATGAAGAGCCCGGCCAGCATTGCATCACGGTTTGAAGAAGTAATCATAAAGGATGAACTGATGAACGGATTTATTTACAGCCATTCAGGCGGAAAGAAAAAAGCACCGGCAGCAGGCAACGATGCAGCTGAGGCATTCTGGAAAGGGTGTTATGAAAAAATTAATAAATTTCTGTAATGAGGAATGAATTTATAGCACCTGTTAATTTGATTTTCTTAACTTTTGCTCATGAAATTTTATACGGTCAACTGAAAAACAAGGTAACATATGAAAACTCAAATCGTTAAACTTATCGCTATGGCAGTAATAATGGCATCGGCAGGTTGTTCGGACAGTGAGCGGCCTGAGACATGGAGCAACCAGAAAATCAATACATGGTTTGAAAAAGGTGAATGGCTCAACGGCTGGCAGGTCAAGCCTGACGAGTCAATTAACCGGAAGGCTTTTGCTATATCCTATTTTAAAAACCCTGAAAGATGGAATAAAGCTTTCGGCTTCATGAAAAACAATAATTTACAGGAACTTGAGGTGAAGCGTTATGAAATTGACGGGAACAATGTCTATGCTCTTGTCAGTGAATACCTGACAAAGAATGAAGAAAATGCCAGGTATGAAGCCCACCGGAAATTTATCGATATCCAGTATGTGATCAGCGGCAGGGAGCAGATAGGGATTGCCCCATTATCGGCCAGAATTGAAACTCTGGAGCCTTACAGCGAAGCAAACGACATAGAGTTCCTTACAGTTAAGGACGGAGTAAACCATCTTGCTACACCCGACAGGTTCTTTATATTCTTTCCCGACGAAGCCCACCGACCAGGCTTGAAGGACGGAGAGAATTCGACGGTAAAGAAGATCGTGGTAAAAGTAAAGATAGACTGAGGGGCTTTTGCAGAAACTTTAGACAACCCCCCAAAGGCCTTCCTGGCAGGCTTTTGGATAAACATTATACTACCCCCCAAAGCCCCCCTGGGAGGGGGGCAAAACAGTGCACTTATTTGGCTCCCCATTTTGAGGGAAAGGAAAACAGAATACACTGAAATAGCCCTCTTTAGGAGGTTGGGGGGAAGAAAATTGAAATTGGACTTTTTCAGGCAACTATGAGGAATTTTCAGTTGATAACCCTGTATTTATTGAGTATTGCCTGAGTGCTCATCCTGAAATCAATAAACTGGGCGCGGGTGTACGGGAGTTTATCCTTTGAACTGTTTCTGGAGAGTTTTCCCCTGAAGCTGTTTAAGTTTTCGTATCCCTTCTGTCCCATCCAGTCATTGATCTCCTTTAAAATACTCCCGATAACCCCGATGCCGTTAAGATACAGGGTGCTTACCACCTGAACGCAACCGGCTCCTGCCAGTATCATCCTGATGACATCGTGCCCGTCGAATATCCCTGAGTTTGCACATATTGAGGCATTCGTATTGCCGTACAACATCCCGGCAAACCTCATGGGAAGCCGGCTATCCTCAGGCTGGCTCAGACTGTCAGAAAAAACGTATTCCTCCGATTCTATATTGATGTCGGGCTGAAATAACCTGTTGAAAAGAACAAATGCATCAGCTCCCTCCTCTTCAAGATCGGCAATAAACCTGAGAGGATTGGTGTAGAAGGGGCTAAGCTTAAGTGCAACCGGGATTTTAACTGCTGCTTTTACCTTTGCCAGGGTTTTTAACTGCTGCTTTTCAATATCATTATATTTTTTTCCTGCCTTTTCGGGTGAAGTATAAAAATTCAGTTCGAGGCCGTCCACCCCGGTTTCTTCAAGATCCTTGGCATATTCCACCCAGGTTTCGTCATTGACGGCATTGAGGCTGGCAAATAAAGGTATGGAGATTGATTCCTTTGCCTTCTCAAGCGTAAGCAGGTGTTTAAGGGGGCTGTAATAATCCTCTTTCGATGAAGGGAAAAGTGTAATCATTTCAGCGTTCCTGTCCTCGTACTCGGTCTTGCGTTCAAAAATCTCCAGATTTTCAAGCTGGATCTGTTCTTCGAAAAGAGATTTGTAAACAATAGCTGCTGCACCTGCATCCTCGATCTTTTTCAGGTAATCGGGATCGTGCACAAGATTGCTTGCTCCGACTATGACCGGATTTTTCAGCTCCAGTCCCATGTACTTAGTTTTCAGATTGGCCATGACAGGGATTTTATAATGATTATTATTTGGATAACCGATTAAATGACATTATTGGACTTGCATCCCAGATAGAACAAAGCACAAAGTCAAAAGGTTTCATGGACTATACGAGGATGTCTCAAAAGGTCGGTATCAGTGTGTTTTACCCCCACCACAATCTCCCCTGCAGGCTGGCTCCTTCTCCGCCAGCAGGCGGACCACGACTGTGGGATTTCTTAACGCTCGGCCCCCTTTCCCCCTAAAAGGGGCCGGACAAGAAAGTTCCGTTTTTTAAAGTTCGGTTTATTTATTTCCCGATTTCATTAATAGTTCTTTTTATATTTGTCAGATCCTAATTAATATGTAATATATGCATATAGACCATATAGCAATCTGGACCAAAGATCTCGAGAGTGAGAAGGACTTCTTCCTCCGGTATTTTAAGTGCTCTGTCAATGATAAGTACTATAATCAGGGGAAAAGGTTTACATCATATTTCATAACATTTGAGGGAGGCGGAAAGATAGAGCTGATGAAAAGGCCTGAGATATCCAAAAAGCTTCATGGTACCAATCTTGGATTTACCCACATGGCAGTGCATGTGGGAAGCAGGGCAAATGTACTGAGCCTTACCGAAAAGTTTCTCAAGGACGGGGTAGAGGTACTTAACCTTCCAAGGGAAACAGGCGACGGCTATTATGAGAGTGTTATTCTTGACCCTGAAGGCAACAGGATCGAAATAATGTCCTTATAAAAACATATCCGGCGGAACTGTAAAACTCATCCTGAACAACAAGAAAACAGGAAAGATAACCCAGTCAATCAGAAAAAAAGAATCCCCGGATCACTTATACATTTCCGGTATTTAGCCCGTATTAGTAAAAATGAAGCCCGCCTGTGGCATTCCCGGTGCAATAAGCCTGATTTATTAACGTTTATAATTCAGATAAGTCAGGTTCTGCCTAACCGGTTTGTTTAAGCAATATTGAATGCCTAAGTTATTCTTTCTGATAACCCTTCTGTATAAACTCCTTGGGGAATCGCATAAACGGAGAGCAGCCGCTGATGCGATTCTGTTATGTTCAACTCTGATTCTTATTTCACCTTGTATTTCTGGGCAAAGCTGCACTATTATTTCGAAAGCCAATAATATAACCCCCGACAAATTGTGTTCTCCTGTAACTGCTTCATGGAGTGTGACATATACCGGAGTTAATGCGGGGGGATCTCAGGTTGGCATACGATATGACTGGGATAACGGCAGGGTGGAAACAATACCTGCAATACAGACCAATCCCGGAGTGTACCAGGCAACTTCAACAAATACCTACACATCAAGAGGAAATATCTGCAATTATCATCCGCGTACGATGCTTGTCGTGAATGGCGTTGTTTGCACCTCATCGGCTCAGGAGCAGATAGTTACAGTATGGGATGATGATGATCATAACGGGGGAAACATGCATATAAATCCAACTGTCTACCCTATCTGCTTTGGCAATGGTGCGAATGTGCGTTTCCAGGACCTGACCCAGTTCAATTGTGTGCCGCCGCAGGAAAGGGATAACCCCAACGTGAACACAAGGTGGATACAATGGATTTACGGAACTGACATTACAATGACCGGCGTTCCGGTCAAGATAAACGACAGGACGAGGACATTTCCCTATACCGGAGATGTGATAACGCTTACCGGGCCGGTGACGGGTTCAGGAGTCTGGTCCGAAGTCATTAATGTAGCAAATGACAAGCTCATAGGGCAATATTTTGAAGTAACATTGCGGAACTGGAACTACTGTAATCCGTACGACGATCCGAATATACCTGGTCTCCCGCACGATCGTCGTAACGGTGACAACCCGCCTGTAGTGACTACAGCTATAATCCTGATAGTACCTTATCCCGATGCAACAATTACACCTGTCACTCCAATGTGTGCCAACAGTGGCACAGTTACGCTTACAGCGCATGATCCGGGTGGGAACTGGTCAGGTGACGGTGTTTCGGGCGACCACTTCAATCCCGAGACAGCAGGCCCGGGAGATCATCGCATCAGATATGATATTACCAATGCCGATGGGTGCAGGGATGTTGATGAAATTATTGTGACGGTACTGCCGGTGCCTGATGCTACAATCACACCCGTAGGAACGCTTTGCTCGACCGACTCGATAATTACTCTGGACGCAGCTTCGCCGGGAGGCACCTGGTCAGGACCCGGAGTCGTGGGAAACACGTTCGATCCGGGGATTGCCGGGTTTGGGAATCACATTGTCACATACACTATTACTGATGCCAATGGTTGCAACAATGCAAAAAGTATTGTTATCACTGTTGCCAGCCCTGATGCAACAATTACACCTGTCGATACGCTTTGCATAAACGGAGCACCCGTAACTCTTACTGCCACCGATATGGGTGGAGTATGGACCGGCCCGGGAGTAACAGGTGATTTATTTGATCCTGCCGTTGCCGGAGTAGGGGATCATGTGATAAGGTACAGTATAGTTAATCCGAATTGCAGGGCTACCGATACAGCAACAATTACTGTTGAACCCTTTCCTGATGTAAAAATCAGTCCTGTTCCCGGTCAGTTCATCAATAGTCCTCCGGTTATCCTGTCGGCAACGCCTCCGGGAGGGATATTTTCAGGTCCGGGAGTGACCGGGAATGTATTTGATCCACCGTCGGCCGGACTTGGGGAACATCTCATAGGCTATGCAACCATACCCGATCAGTTTGGTTGCATGGGGTCCGATTCAATATACATTACAGTCACGATGCCGCCAAAGCCTGTTGCAGATTTCAGTCCTGATACTGTGGGATGTACGCCTCTGACAGTACATTTCAAAAACAGGAGTCTTTACGGCGAGACATATGTGTGGGGATTCGGTGACGGGCAATTCTCGACAGAGAAGGAGCCGGAACATACATACTACAAAGCGGGAAGCTATATAATCAAGCTGATCGTGATCAATACCTCAGGTGAATCGGTCAAGAACGGCATCATCACGGTTTATCAGAATCCTTCCGCAATATTCGATGCATATCCGACCAATGTTGTTAACAATGAACAGATAGTAGTATTTTACAATAACAGCATGTATGATTCACTTTACTACTGGGATTTTGGGGATAGCCAGTATTCGCGAGAGGAGAACCCATACCACAAATATGATGGTGAGGGCAGCTATACTGTCTCACTGACGGTTACATCGAAGGATGGCTGCATCGACTCAGCAACATTGGAGACACCCGTTAAGGTCGACTGGAAGAAAGGGTTCGTGAAATTCCCGAATGTTTTCAAATGGAATGAGACCGGCCCGACAGGAGGGGACTGGAGGGATGGCGTATACGAGGAGATGGACTTTGTTTTCAGACCATTTTATGAAAATGTGATTGATTACAAGCTCCAGATCTTTAACAGGTGGGGTGTACTGATATATGAAAGCGATGATCTGCATAAGGGCTGGGACGGTTATTTCGGCAGCGGGAACCTTGCTGTCCAGGGTGTTTATGTGTGGAAGGTGACCGGAAGGTATGCCGATGGTGATTATTTCAACATTGTGGGGGATGTGACGTTCCTGCATTGAAAGATCTTCTTCACGCCGAAGACTTACGCCACTAACCAGCGAGCTGGAATTATAATAACGGGTTGTGCGGTTGGAAATGAATGAATCAAAGGCATTTCTCATATCAGGTAATCTTTATACACATTTCCTTTCCCCTCCTTTCGAAGCTAATCTTTATACATATCTTCAACCTGAAGGTCATAGTCATTAAACGATGAATTGTTTTCATATATATCAGAGTATGAACAATATACGTTTCCCCTCCTTCGAAAGGAGGGGAAACTAAGAAACCACCCCGGCCCTGAAATTATCTTTGCAATCGCCTCATAACCAACGATCTGGGCCACCCGCCGCCAAAGCGGGGCAGGCTCTCCTTCGCAAGGAGGATCATGAGGGTAGTTGTCAGATAATCAACAGGAAGGACAGAACGAACCGAGGCGCCCTGCCTGTCTCCCGAATCTGTCATGATCATGAAAAGGTTTTCAGGTCCGTCCGGCCCCGAAGGTCAGTTTATAAGGAGTCTGTTTGATGACTTATAGGAAAAGAATAAGTGCACCATGACTTTTTTTAAATTTAATCTCTATTTTTAGTATCCTGAAAGAATGATTTAAAAGCTGAATTATATACCGGTTAAGTAATGGCTAAATACAAGACAATGAACATAAAATTATTAATTGCAGCAGTTTGTTTCGTCTTATTGGGTGCCTGTACAAATTCATCCAAACAAAAGACACCATTTGCAGAAGGAGAATTTAAACAATGGGCGATTACCCCTCCCATGGGTTGGAATAGTTGGGATTGTTATGGGCCAACAGTGGTGGAACAGGAAGTAAAAGCCAATGCCGATTATATGGCAGAAAATCTGAAAGAATTTGGTTGGGAATACATTGTGGTGGATATCCGTTGGTTTGTGGAAAACGATAAAGCCGGAGGGTACAATCAAACCGACCCGCGTTATGTGATAGATGAGTATGGCCGGTACATGCCTGCCGAAAATCGTTTCCCTTCTGCAAAAGATGGGAAAGGGTTTAAGAAACTGGCGGATTATGTGCACAAAAAAGGACTTAAATTTGGTATTCACATTATGAGGGGGATCCCGAAAGTGGCTGTCGAAAATAAAATGCCCATAAAAGGAACAAATGGAGTTACAGCTGATCAGATTTATTCACCGGAAATGCAATGTACCTGGTTACGTGATAATTATACCATTGTGGCCGACAGTACTGGTGCGCAGGAGTATTATAATTCAATTTTCGAACTTTATGCAGAGTGGGGCATCGATTTTATTAAAATTGATGACCTTTCACGCCCATATCATAAAAAAGAAATAGAGCTTATCCGTAAGGCAATAGATAATTGTGGCCGTAAAATAGTACTCAGTACCTCACCGGGTGAAACACCGGTTGAAGCAGCTGAACATGTCGGGGAACATGCTAACATGTGGCGAATGGTAGATGATGTATGGGATACATGGTTAAATATAACCCATCTTATGGATGTGAGTAAGAAATGGTATCCATATATAGCACCGGGTAACTGGCCTGATTGTGATATGATACCCCTGGGACGTATTTCTGTAAGAGGAGAACGGGGCGATGATCGCATGACCCGTCTTACAAAAGATGAACAATATACCCTTATGTCTTTTTGGACGATATTTCGCTCCCCGTTAATGTTTGGCGGTGATTTGCCCAGCAATGATGATTTTACATTAAATCTTTTAACCAATAAAGAAGTCATTTATATTACAAATAATAGTACGAACAACAGATTGCTTTCAGATGAAGGTGATAGAATAATCTGGCTGGCCGATGATACAAAAAGTGAGGATAAATTCGCAGCATTGTTCTGTGCCACCGATCAGTCTGAAATTGATGAATCGCTGGCTATATACAATAGCGATCTGATTACATATAAGCAGGGAGAACAAAGTACAAGGATAAAAGTGAATTTAAATGGTTCAAAAAAGCTATACCTTGTTGTTGATGATGGAGGAAATGGAAATGATTGGGACCATGCTGACTGGATAGAACCGAAACTCACCGGAGAAAAAGGTAGTTTAAACCTGGCAGAAACAGATTGGGTCAAGGCTACTGCAGGATGGGGGAATGCAACAATTAACAAAACTGTTGCCGGCAGAACGTTGACAGTAGATAATAAAGAATATACCAATGGAATAGGGACACACTCCAATTCGATAATAGAATATGATATTCCTGAAGGATACGACACTTTTACGGCCCTGGCCGGACTCGATAAAGAATGCATTGAACATACGGAAGGAGCAACTGTAAAATTTCAGGTTTTTACGCAATATCCATCAGGCTCCGAGCCGAAGGATTCACTTAAAATAAATCTGAATTTTAAGGATCTGGGTTTAGGCGGGAAATGTATGGTACGTGATTTATGGGCTAAAAAAGATTTGGGTGAGTATTCGGATGAACTCTCACTTTATATAAGGAATCATGGAGCACGGCTGGTTAGAATCAGTAAGATCAAATAAATCAGGGAGCAAGATTAAAAAAAAAGAGACTAAAGGGCCAACCTGTTGCGCTGAGACAGATAATTACTGGTACTTATTGATTTTAATCTTTCATGTGATTTACAAATCCTGCGGCTTTTTGTGTTTTATGAAGGTCTTGTTCTCAAGTTCCCTGAAAGCTTCCTCCAGCTCCTCTTCGGTATTCATGACGATAGGTCCGCCCCAGGCAACCGGTTCTTTAAGCGGCTTGGCTGCCAACAGAAAAAATCTCGCTCCTTCGTCACCGGCTTTTAACACCACTTCATCAAATTCAGAACTGTTTGCTGATGAAGACGACAGCAGTATAGCGCAAGTTTTTTCTGCAAATTCGGTCAAGGTTTCATCCGAAGCCAAAGTTCCTTCAATCAGATAGATAAATAAGGTCTGATCGTTTGGCGTTTCCTTATAACGCCAGATGCTGCCGCGTTCCAGTGCGACATCGAGATACTGAACTTTCAGATATTCTCCCTTTACTGCGCCGTGATTGTTCCTGTAGCTACCGGATAAAACCCTTACAATCGCATTTTCTTCCTTAACCACTTTGACATCATTCTCTTTAATATCCCGGTAGACAGGTTGAGTCATCTTGTCCTTTTTGGGAAGATTCACCCAAAGCTGGCAGCCCAGCAATCTGTCGGAAACTTTTGGCATCTCCTGGTGGATTATGCCTGATCCGGCAGTCATCCACTGACACTGGAGATCGCGGATTACTCCGCTGTTACCAAGACTGTCGCCATGTTCAATTTCTCCCTTCAAAAGGTAAGTTACTGTTTCAATTCCGCGGTGAGGATGCCAGGGGAACCCCTTGATGTAATCCTTTGGATTGGTTGAATCGAATCCGTCGAGCATCAGGAAAGGATCATAATCCTTTACTGTCTGTAATCCTAAAACCCTGCGAAGACGAACGCCGGCTCCATCAATAGTATGCTGTCCTCTGACGATCTGTTTATTTTTTCTCCTCGACATAATTTTTGCTTTTCTTATCACACACTTCCGGAAGGTCAAATCAGGAAATAACCTTTTATCTTAAAATAACAATATTTTCAGGTAAAGGTTGAGCTTTCTGCAAGGTTAAGGAGATCCCTCATTCAGCCTAAGCCTCGCATGCTCGGCTTTAGCTTCACTCGCGATGACAGATGCAATCGTTCTTCCGACCAACCGAACATTGCTATTATAAAAAATGTTAATGAATTCAGTGAATACTTTTATAAGTTTTGTTTTTCCTTAAAAGGAGGATTACCATGTCAAATATTATTGATTTTGAAAATGTTTCTTTGGCAGGCTTAGAGTCATCACCTGTTTCGAAATCACTTGCAGGTTTACGTGCTAACGAATCAAGGTATTTTAAGAACAAATACAATCATGATTTTACTGTTAGCCCTGCAAACAAAAGCAAAGATATACTTGACTATGTTAATAATATTCTTCTAATTGAACGTGATATTAAAATTTCATCAAAGCCCCTTGAAACATCAGAATTCGTGGTTGACGGTATAAAATGGACATACGTATTCTATGAAAGCGGACTTTCAATCAACGTTATGTATACACTTAATGATCCTAAAAAAAGAGCAGTAGGCTTTAAACTTTCAGAAGGGATGGAAGTACCAAAAGAGCTGAAAGAGAAATTCAAGTTTGCAAAACAAAAATCAAAACTTGCAGGAATAATTCGTGGTTCATTTTTTGTAATTAAGGGGGAATATTAAGGCTATCGAATCCATTATATAAACATTCCGCTTTCGTGAAGTGCGTATTGGCCGCCTCATAACTCCCAATGGAGATGAGCAGTTATCTTGTGTGGCCAGTTACTGCCAGAGCAAAAAGGAGGAAATGCTGAGTGGACGACTTTCGCGACTATCAAGACTTCTGGGCAGGAACAATATATTGGTAATCAAGCTTTATATAAAACAATATAAAATAACAGGATTATGGTTTCAAGTATTCAAAAGGAAAAAGCTGAAA
>JBAVOD010000173.1:0-6041 GCA_049691735.1 Bacteroidales bacterium | reverse complement strand
CTGCAAGGCGGATACATTTTTTAGGAACGCTTATGGCAATCTGGGCCTGCGAATCAATTAATTCGTCTGTGAATATCCATCCTACCCTGAAGAGGTTTGAATAGAATATTTCGCCGCTCCTGAAAATTTCAGTGATTATTTTAGTCCTGCTGAGCCTCTCACTCTTGTGAAAAGTCTGTCTTGCCGGGCTGTTCATTTCATAACTGACAATTACTTGAGATTACCTTTTGCCGGGGGCTCCGGAAGTATAATGAATATACCCTTTAACTGCTATCTGCAGTTTTTGTTATGCTCTTTCAGGAAATCGTCAAGGGCCATTGTCATAGAGGGAGCTTTTGGATTTGGCGCGTTGATGTCAAGCCTCAGTCCCTCATGTTCGACAGCGGTCGCAGTTGTCGGGCCGAAAGCTGCAATTTTTATCTCTCCCTGAACAAAATCGGGGAAATTTTCTTTCAGCGATTTGATCCCTGACGGACTGTAGAATACCAGGATGTCGTAATCAAAATCGTTCAGGTTGGCAAAGTGGCTGCTTATTGTTTTGTAAAGGATGCCGATAGTATATTTTATCCTGTTACTGTCGAGAAGATCGGGAATTTCAGTGTTATGGGGTTCTGGCAGTGGTACAAAGAAATTATCATCCTTGTGCTTGATGATCAGGTCGATTATGTCCTGGAATCTCGCTTTCCCGTGGAATATTTTACGATTACGGTAAACAATATATTTCTGCAGGTAAAATGCCACATTCTCGGTTATGCAGAAATACTTCATGTTGTCGGGGACCACAACCCTCAGTTCATTGCAGACCCTGAAGAAATGGTCGATACCTGTTTTGCTTGTAAAAATCACTGCTGTAAAGTCCAGGATATTTACTTTTTGCTGACGAAAATCCTTGGCGGATATACCCTCAACCTCAACAAACGGTTTGAAATCAATTTTCAGATTATATTTTTTAGCCAGCTCGAAATATGGGGATTTCGGATTGTTCGGTTCTGGCTGCGATACTAAAACTTTCCTTATTTTCAATTTTTTACTGATTAAGTTTTACAACCAAATAATTCTACTGTCCCTAAACACCGCCTGTAAAATACTTTATCAAAATCGAAACAGGCAAAATTTCCAGCGCACAAAGGTATAAAATCAAATATAATATTGAAATACCCCTCTTTAGAAAAATTAAGAGGAGCCTCGAGACCCTGTATAAATAAAGGATCGCGAGAACAATCAGACCGGCTTTGATGTAGACCGGAGGAGGCAGAAAAACAGTGTAAACGATAAGTATTGACAGCACAAAAAGAATGATCGATCCGATTCTGTAGGACTGGTAAACATTTATCAGGTATTCCTTGAATTCCTCAGCATGGCCGCTCACCATTCCCGTAACCCGGCAAATAAGGTGACGTGTAGTGATGCCAAATATGACGGCTCCGAAAGAAAGGAGCATAAACAAAATCTGCGGTATTCCTGAAGGTATTAATCCATACCACGCCGCCGTACAATATGCAAACAGGCCGATGGCAAGAAATGATGCAAAGTTCAGGATTGTTGACTGCCAGTAATAAAGAGAGCTGAGGTCGCGGGAGGAGGGCTCGTTGACGCCCCTGAGAAGCAGGAACCTGGTGATCTCGGGCCCCATTCTTCTGGTGGTTGATCTGATAACTACGAACAAATATGCAGCGATTAAAACCACGACTATCAACCAATCGGAGTGCAGCGGCTTGCCGGGCAATGCCTTTCCCTCCTTCAGATCCTTTGTAATAACATACCGGTCGCGGTGGGAATTCCCGGCATTCTCAGCAAGCTGAACCGGGAAACTGCCAATCCTGTAATCCTTCAGTCCCCGAATAAAATTCAGGGAGTCATAAAAAGTAATATCTGCAACTGAATTTCTGCTGCAAACTGAAACTGTGTCGGTTACTACTGACATTGATTCAGCTCTTGCAATTCGCCTTTGCCTGATTGAATCGAGCTTTTTGAGGTGTACCTGAGCATCATCAAGCCTGCGGAATACGGAATCGGAGAGTAGTTCCCGGGGGCTGACACGGATAACAAGCTGTGGTTTAACAGTATCCTGCTGGCTATAAAAGCTTGTTATCATACTTTTCTTGCGGAATAAACCACAAAAATAGTCATAAATAGGTCACTTGATCCAGCTTTGTTTAGAAGAGGTGTATCAGAAATATTCGCTGTTGGTACCTGAGATATCGGTGAGGATGTTATTTGCAAGGCGGCTTGCGCCAATCCGGAAATGGGTGTTGCACAGCCATTCATTACCCAGGCAGCTGCTGACAATCCTGTAATATGCAAGTGCATCAGATGAAGTTACAATACCGCCTGCAGCCTTGAAGCCTACCTTTATGCCGGTTTCGTCAAAAAAGTTTTGTATGGCAGTGCACATTACATATGCAGCCTCTGGTGTAGCAGATACAGTTGTTTTTCCGCTTGAGGTTTTAATAAAATCCGCTCCGGCATCCATCGCTATCATCGACGCCTTGAATATCTGTTCATAATCGCCTATGAGCCCCGATTCAATTATCACCTTAAGGTCTTTTGCCCCCAGCGATTCTTTAATGTCCCTGATCTCATCGGCAACACCTGCAAAATCATTGCCAAGGAAAGATCCTACCGGGATGACAATGTCAATTTCATCCGCTCCGCTATCGATGGCCATCTTGCACTCGGCAATTTTAATGCTTCTGAAGGTTTGCGATGTCGGAAATCCGCCTGCCACGGATGCTATCCTTACATTCTTCACAGTAAGCTTTTCCTTGACCACAGGCACAAAATTCGGATAAACGCAGATTGCGGCAACATTCGGGATATTCGAAAATCTTCCTGAGAAGCTGTTCACCTTGCCTGTCAGATGGATGATTTGACTTTTATTGTCAGTCGTATTGAGGCTTGTCAGGTCAATCGAATTTAATATATTCATTAACAGATGCTTATCAGGAGATCCCATGTCATGGGAAGATGCTTTTTTCAATCCTTTCCTGATCTCTGTTTCAGAGGGACATAGTTTTATCAGTTTCTGGTAGAGCTTTGTCATAGAATAGGTTATTTCTGAATAATCATAGATTGTCGGGGGCTAAAAGAACGGGCTCAATTTAATCTTTTTTGTTTTCAAAATTATTTCGTTTGTATTTTAAGTTATAAAAAGCGCAAAAATTAGTTCAAACCGGGGCTGTCTCAAGGGCCGTTTCAGTGTTTTTACCCCTTTTCCCCCTGCCTTGCTCCGCCGGCCGCGTATTAATAAACATTTATGTCTGAAAGTGATGGAATGTTCAAACCGGATGAAGTTTTATTTCCGGCTGATTAATGCGGAGGATAAAACTTTGTGATAGATGATTAATTTGTTTTGTCAGACAGGCCGGGATTCCTTGCAACGGACGCAAATATCCCGAATACCGAAAGCACCGAAAAAATTATAAACCCCGTCCTCATCGATGATAGTAGTCCAGGGTAGGTGTCCGGATTTATGGTTTGGTTCCCTATGTAGACCGATATAAGCATCATCGCAATGCCCATACTCATCATCTGTCCTATCATCCTCATAGTCCCCACTATCCCGGAGGCTATTCCCAGGTAACGTTTTTCGACAGAGCTCATAATGGCATTTGAATTCGGGGATGAAAACAGTCCGAAGCCTATTCCCATGAGGATCAGCATCATGACAATCAGGTAATTGGGGGTTGAGCCATTTATAAGGCAAAGAAGAACAAGTCCGACGGCGGTAAGCGCCAATCCTGCCGAGGCAATAACTCCCGGATTCCTCCTGTCCGACAGCTTTCCGGCCAGCGGCGAAAGCAATGCCATGGCGACAGGCTGAGATATCATTATAAGCCCGGCGGTTTTTGCATCAAGTCCCTTCAGGTACTGAAGGTAGAGGCTCACAAAGAACGATATTGCACTGGTTGCCGAATAATTTATCAGGGCAGCAAGACCTGAAAACGCGAGTACCCTGTTCTTAAGGAAATACCTCACGTCAAACACAGGATGTTCTATCTTCTTTTCGAAAAAGACAAAGATCACTGACATCAGAATGCCTGAAAAGAGGCATATCCAGCCGGTGGTTGAGGGTAACCTTGAAAAACCGTAAATGAATCCGAACAACGAAACACCATAGATAACCGAACCTTTACCGTCAAATTTTTCACCCCCGGCTTCTGCCCATTCGGTTTTCATTCTGGTCACAATCAGATAAACCGATGCCAGGCCCATCAGCACAAGGATCACAAATATGCTCCTCCAGCCGAATGATTCAGTCAGTATTCCGCCTATCACCGGACCTGCCGACAGGCCAAAATAGGTTGAGGTGACCGAGATCCCCATGGCATGCCCCCTTTCTCCTGCAGGAAACACGGAGGTAAGTATGGCCAGGCTCGTACCGTATATCATTGAACTGGCTATCCCCTGCAGTACCCTGAGGATTATCAGGGAAGTCAGGCTGTGAGAAAAAATTATAAGAAATGACGCAACTGTAAAAAAGATAATACCGTAGAGAAAGATCCTGCGCCTGCCTGCTATATCGCCAAGCCTTCCGAAAGGCATCAGGAAGATGGTCGAAGCCAGCATGGCGCTCGTTACTACCCAGCCCAGGCTGATGGCATTGGCTCCGAACTCGCGGCCCATTGCAGGAAGCGCAAGGTTTATCGCTGATACGAGAAAAGGGACCAGAAAGGAAGCAAAGATTGCGATTAAGAGTACAGTTCTCTTAAATGATGCATCCGTTGTGCCGGTCTTTTCGCTGTTCCCCAAATCCTTTGAGAATTAGATAAGTTATTCCCTGTCTTTTGAGTCGATTATTATGGTGACCGGACCGTCGTTAATCAGCTCCACCTGCATCATTGCACCGAATTCGCCTGTGGCGACAGGCCTGCCAAGCAGGGTCGAAAGAGTTTCCGTGAACTTTTCATATAACGGGATAGCTTTGTCGTGATGAGCTGCCTTTATGTACGAAGGCCTGTTGCCTTTTTTTGTTTTTGCATGAAGAGTGAACTGGCTGATTACCATAATTGAACCATTTATTTCCTGAACCGAAAGGTTCATAATATCATTCATGTCGGCAAAGATCCTTAACTGAACGATCTTGCTGCTAAGCCACACGACATCAGTTTCATCATCGTTATCCTCAATCCCAGCAAGAACGAGAAGCCCCTTACCTATTTCGGATTTCTTCAATCCGTTTATTGTCACGGAGGCCCTGCTTACCCTTTGTATAACAGTTCTCATTATCCTGCTTTTAAGGAGTCCAAAGATATGCAATCAATTCAAAAATTTACCTGACCGGGTTTTATATTATATTTGCGCCGATCAAATATGACCTATGGACTTTTTAACCATAGTTGCCGTTGCTCTGGGGTTGTCGTTCGACTCGTTTGCGGTTTCCTTTTCGTACGGGGTGATCCGGAGCACGATTCGCCTCATGCAGGCTGCACGCATTGCAATAATGCTTGCGGTTTTTCAGGCAGGCCTTCTTGTATTGGGATATTTTCTCGGATCGTTCTTAAGCGATGCAATGAAGGCAGCAGACCACTGGGTTGCACTGGTGCTTCTTTCGTTCCTCGGTATTAAAATGATTGTTGAGGGGGTCAAAAGGAAAGAGAAGGATGAGACTAAGGACTATTCCGACACATTATCCCTGATCACAATTGCTGTGGGAACGAGCATTGATGCCTTTGCAGTCGGAATCAGCTTTGCACTTTTACAGATCAGGATCTGGTATTCAGCCGGTATAACAGGCATCGTCACTTTCCTGGCATCAATGATCGCCATCAGGATCGGCAAGTCGGCAGGCGGAAGGCTGGGAAACAAGGTCGAGATTGCAGGGGGCCTGATACTTATAGTTATCGGATTAAAGATATTCCTTGAGCATGTCCTTGGGGGGTAGGAGCCTCACTTTATGCGCTTCAACGCGATGCTGCCTTACTCAAACGGGATCATGAACCTCTCCCTCTTTTTAAAGACTGCCATTTCGGTATACCCGGCGTCCCTGAGCAACTGGTAAGCTTCGTCAAAATACTGTCCCACCCGCGACGGCATGTGTG
>JBAVOD010000172.1:0-11655 GCA_049691735.1 Bacteroidales bacterium | reverse complement strand
GTAATAATACCTTTTGAATACGGTTGTATTGCGCACTCCGACGGCGATGTGCTGCTTCACTCAATATGCGATGCAATGCTGGGCGCCGCCGGTTTAAAAGATATCGGTTTCCATTTCCCTGATTCTGATCCCGAATTTAAGGATATCGACAGCAAGATCCTTCTTGGAAGAACCCTTGAACTTGTGAAAAGCAAAGGCTATAAGATCGGGAATATTGACAGTACCGTATGCCTCGAAAGACCGAAAATTTCGCCTTTCATCGATTCAATGAAGAAAGTCATTTCTGAAATCCTTGAAGTAACTGAAGATGCTGTTTCAATAAAAGCCACAACAACTGAAAAAATGGGCTTTGCCGGTCGGGGCGAGGGTGTTGTTGCAATTGCCGTCGCAATGATTCTGAAACCTTGACATCATGCTCACAGGCCGACCCTGAATATTGCATTTTAATATTGTATTATTTCAGGTACTAAAATGTTTCCGAGGCTGCCTTATCAATAACCCTGTCATCTGCTATATACGGTACTGTGACTTTCAATCCCGGAGATCTTTTCATTTCCCGCTCAAGGGTAAAAAGCGCCCCTTCATTCCTGGCCCAGCTCCTTCGTGCTATGCCGTTGTTCACATCCCACTGAAGCATCATTCTGAGTCTCCTTCGCGACTCTTCTGATCCGTCAAGCACCATGCCGAATCCTCCGTTGATCACTTCCCCCCAACCGACCCCGCCTCCGTTGTGAAGCGATACCCAGGAAGCCCCCCTGAACGAATCGCCAATCACATTCTGAACAGCCATATCTGCAGTGAATTTTGATCCGTCATAAATGTTCGATGTCTCCCTGTAAGGAGAGTCAGTTCCCGATACATCGTGATGGTCCCTTCCGATTACAACAGGTGTAGAAATTATCCCCTTTTCTATCGCCGAATTGAACGCATCAGCAATTTCGATCCTGCCTTCAGCGTCAGCATAGAGGATCCTCGCCTGCGACCCTACCACCAGCCTGTTCTCAGCAGCATCTCTGATCCAGCGGATATTATCCGACATCTGCTGTCTGATCTCCGCCGGCGAATGGTCCCTTATCCTTTCAAGCGTTTCAGAGGCAATCCTGTCGGTAGTCTCAAGATCTGCAGGGTCATTTGAGCAGCAAACCCACCTGAATGGTCCGAAGCCGTAATCAAAACACATAGGTCCCATTATGTCCTGAACATAGGAAGGATATCTGAATTCACCCGTTGGACCAAGAATATCGGCACCTGCCCTCGAAGCTTCAAGGAGGAAGGCATTGCCGTAATCAAAGAAATAGGTTCCCCTTTCACAGTGGGTATTAATAGCACGTACCTGCCTTCTGAGCGATTCCCTGACTTTCTCCCTGAACCGTTCAGGATCGGAGGACATCATAATATTAGACTCTTCAAACGTAAGTCCGGCAGGATAATACCCGCCCGCCCAGGGATTGTGCAGTGAGGTCTGGTCAGAGCCAATATCAACTGTTATTCCTTTTTCTGCAAAAGCCTCCCATACCTCAACAATATTGCCCTGGAAAGCAAACGAGGTGATCTTGTTCATCTTCCTGGCTTCCTTCACCTTTCTGATCAGGATGTCCGTATCATCAGTCACTTCATCAACCCAGCCCTGGGAATGTCGAGTTTTTATTGCCTTCGGATTAACCTCGGCGATCACTGAAACTACTGCGGCTATCGCCGCAGCTTTAGGCTGGGCGCCCGACATTCCCCCAAGGCCGGAGGAAACAAACAGCCTGGGCTCCGTTGATTTATTATTCTCCTTCAGCTTGCGGCAGGCGTTAAGTATTGTTATTGTTGTTCCGTGCACAATCCCCTGGGGACCAATATACATATAAGATCCGGCGGTCATTTGCCCGTACTGGGAAACGCCGAGCGCATTAAATTTCTCCCAGTCGTCCTGTGATGAATAGTTGGGTATTACCATTCCGTTGGTAACAACAAGCCTCGGAGCATCTTTTGGCGAAGGGAAAAGGCCTAACGGATGACCCGAATAAACGACAAGGGTCTGATCATCCGTCATTTCTGAGAGATATTTCATTGTAATGCGGTACTGAGCCCAGTTTTGAAATACAGCTCCGTTGCCGCCGTAAGTGATCAGCTCATAAGGATGCTGTGCAACAGAAGTATCAAGGTTATTCGAGATCATCAGCATGATCGCCGCAGCATGCACCGACCTGTGGGGATAATCATCGATATGGCGGGCCCTGATCCCGTACGACGGCCTGAACCGGTACATGTATATCCTTCCGTGATCTCTTAGTTCCCTGGCAAACTCCCTTGAGAGCACCTCGTGGAACCGGACAGGAAAATATCGTAAAGCATTCCTGAGAGCCAGCTTTTTCTCTTCCGCCGAAAGAAGGTCCTTTCTTTTGGGAGCATGGTTCATTTCCGGGTTATATGGCTGTGGATCAGGTAAAATCTCAGGAATGCCTTCAGAGATCATCATTCTGAATTCATCGGTGGACATACTCGGTATTGTTGGTTATGGAGTAAAGGTAGGAGCAATTCTACAATTCTGCAATTGATCCGGACGTGAAGGCGGAATGCGGTATGCGGTTTGCGATATGCGGTCTTCAGTCTTAAAGATGACTTTCCTTTATGATCTCGTCATCAACAAGGATGCGGCCGCAATACTCGCAGACTATGATCTTTTTCCTCGATTTGATGTCGAGCTGACGCTGGGGAGGGATCTGGTTAAAACATCCTCCACATGCATCGCGCTGGACAGGAACAACTGCCAGACCGTTCCGTGCATTCGATCTGATCCTTTTGTATGCGGTAAGAAGCCTGTCTTCTATCATTTCCTGTATCTTTTCAGATTTCTTATACAGATTTTCTTCTTCCTTCTGTGTATCGGAAATGATCTCATCAAGCTCTGATTTTTTATTATCAAGATCTGATTTGCGCTCATTCAGAGTGCCTTCGGATTCGGAGATAAAAACCTTCTTTTCGTCAATCTGAACATTAAACTCCTTTATTTTCTTATTATAAAGCTCAATTTCAAGATTCTGATATTCAATTTCTTTGGAAAGTGAATCGAATTCCCGGTTATTCCTTACGTTCTTCTGCTGCTCTTCATATTTCTTTATAAGGGCTTCAGAATCTGTAATTTCATGTTCCTTCTTCTGAACAGCTTTTTCAAGATTAACCACCTCATCCCTGAGATTTCCAAGCCTGGTTTCAAGGCCGACAATCTCATCCTCCAGATCCTGGACTTCAAGCGGAAGCTCTCCCCTGAGGGTCTTGATCTTATCGATCTCCGAATCAGCCAGCTGAAGACTGTATAATGCCCTAAGCCTATCTTCTACAGAAATTTCGGATTCATGTGTTTTTACTTTTTCCATTTTTAATGATAATTAATCGGATTGGTATTTGATTTTGAAAACCGGAGTGCAAATGTAGGGAATTTTTTGATAATTAGATCGTATATAATTTCAGTTGAATTTTTTTCTGACTCATAATGACCACAGTCAACAAGCAGTATTCTGTTTTCAGCCTCAAAAAATGTATGATATTTTATGTCTGCCGTGACAAACGCATCAGCTCCCGCACCAATTGCATCCTTCAGCAGTGAGGCTCCTGCACCGCCGCACAATGCTGCCTTCCTGATCAGTCGGCCGGTCGGGCCCGAGTAACGGATACCCTTTGCCCCGAAAACCTGTGACAACATTTCAAGGAATTTTTCCTCAGTTACAGGGTCAGAAAATTCACCCGAACACCCAAGACCGATTTCAATGTTATCATTTTCAAGAGGATAAATATCATATGCAACTTCCTCATAAGGATGAGCTGCAAGAAGGGCCTTTATGACGTCATGTTTAAGATGGTCAAACATGATGGTTTCGAACCTGACCTCCTTTTCAAAATGCATTTCTCCCGGCACTCCTGTAAAAGGTTTTGTACCCTCTCCAGGCCTGAAAGTGCCGGTGCCCGGCAATGAAAAGGAGCATCTGTCATAATTCCCGATTACACCGGCCCCTGCATTGAACACAGCATCCGAAACAGTGCTCAGATGCGCTTCGGGAATAAATGTTACCAGCTTTAAGAGCCTGTTCTTCAGTGGAACCAGCACCTTTACATTCTGCAGACCAAGTTTGTCAGCCATTTTTTTGCTTACCCCGCCGGCAATCATGTCGAGGTTTGTGTGGGCTGAGTAAATTGCGATCTCATTGCGAACCGACTTAAGCAGGATCCTTTCGGTTACGGTATCTCCTGTGAGTTTTTTCAGCCCCCTGAATACCACCGGGTGATGCGAAATGATTATATCAGCACTTTCAGCTATCGCCTCATCCACGATCTGTTCCGTCACATCGACGGCAAGCAGGCCCTTTGTTATCTCTTTTTCGGGGTATCCGGTCTGAAGCCCTGAATTGTCGTAATCCTCCTGGAATGAAATCGGAATTGCCGTATCAAGATAAGAGCAAATATCTTTCAGTCTCATAAATAAATATCTTTACAGCTGGTAATCGGAACACTGTTAACCATTCGGGTTTAAATCATTAAACATAAGCCGGATGTCATGCCCTGACCTCAGATCCTATCTGCCGGATCTAAACATTGTCTCTCAGCTCAATAAGGAGGTCTTTTATCTTTTTGAGCGACTCGGAAATCTCGAAAATCCTTCCGGTTTCATCCCATTTTCCTGCAAGTTTCTTCTTTATGCCCGACAACGTCATGCCTTCTTCTTTCGAAAGGTGATGAATGATCATCAGGTTTTTCAGATCGGTTGCTGTAAACAGTCTGTTGCCCTTCTTGTTCTTCATGGGCTTCAGGATATCAAATTCATTTTCCCAGAAACGAAGCGTCGAAACAGGGGCACCGATCATCTTTGATGCCTCCCCGATGGTATAATAAAGCTTTTCTGTCTTTTTTTCCCTGTATGGCATTTTCAATCTGCTGTAAACTTCCATGAAATAATGTTCCCGGTATCAGTCAAATGACTGCCCCGTCTTGGAGGCAACCTCAATCATTTTTTCATATTCTTCAGCCGTCAGATCGTTGAAGAAGTAATTGACCGGGTCAACGTTAATGTTGTTAAGCTTGATCTCATAATGAAGGTGGGGAGCAACCGACATCCCAGTATTTCCCACATAGCCGATAACATCACCCCTGTGCACTTTTTGTCCCTTCCTTACATTAAAGCTTTCAAGGTGGGCATAGGTAGACGAATATCCGAATCCGTGGTTTATAATTATGCAATTACCCATGCCTCGTCTGGATGAGGAAACCTCTTCGATTGTACCGTCACCCGATGCATAGATATCGGTCCCCAGGGGTGCCGTAAAATCCATTCCGGCGTGGAACTTGGAAATTTTGTAAACAGGATGTATCCTCAGGCCAAAACCTGAAGCAATCCTTGTAAGGTCCTTTGTCGATACGGGGATTATGGCAGGTACCGACCTGAGCATATCTTCCTTCTCCTTTGCAAATAAGATAAGGTCATCGAACGATTTGGACTGGATATATACCTTTTTTCTGATAGCATCAAGCCGCGTCGCAGTTTCCTTTATCAGCCTGGTGTTGCTGAATCCCTCAAGCTCATTGTACCTGTTTACTCCTCCCGTCCCTCCCTGACGGAGAGTCCCCGGGATGGGTTCGGCACCGAATATTGTCCTGTAGAGATTATCGTCAGTTTCCTGCAGGTGATCGATCACTTTTTCGAGATTTCCCATTTCCCTGTGAACCATGTCGTATTGAAGGGTAAGTTCGGCGATCTCCCTTTTAAGGGCTTTTTCTTTTGGAGAATCGAAGAAGAGTCCGAATATGAAGTTGAAAACAATTGCTACTATTACAGATCCCGTGATGAATGCCAACAGCCTCAGAAAGACAGCCCTGATACCCAGGCGGATCTTGTCGAAGCTAAGTGATTCAGGATTGAACTTGTACTTGGGTTTTGCCATGATCCAGCAAAGATAGAAAATTCATCATATTAATGAAAATTGCTGAATTTGCCTGAAGCAGACAGTGATAAATAAACCGGCAGTAAATATGTTACCTTAGTTTTGACTGCGCTGTAAGGGTCTGGATCATATCCCTGTACTCGTCCTCACTGAGGTCGTTGTTGAAAAAATAGAGGGGGTTCTTGAATTTGCCAAAAAGGTCGATCTGGTAATGAAGGTGGGGACCTGAAGATGTTCCGGTGCTTCCCGTAAGCCCGATCATATCGCCTCGTTTCACATTATTCCCTGCCGAAACTCTTATGCTGCTCAGATGACCGTATGTTGACCTGTACCCGTAACCGTGGTCAATCACAATGCAGTTGCCGAAACCGCCATTCCAGCCTGCCTCAATGACCTTTCCTGAACCGGTAGCGTAAACCTTCGTACCATAGGGGGTGCTGAAATCCTGTCCGTGATGCCACTGGGGAGTTCCGAGCACCGGGTGCACTTCCCTGAATTTAACACCATCGCCCAGACGGTAAATAACGTTGACCGGACTTATCATAGGCAGGTATTCCATCTCCCTCTTCCATTCATCTCTTCTCTCTTCTATCGACTTGAATGATTCATTCTGGACTGCGGCCCTGTTCTTTATATCTTCAACATCCCGTCTGACAGCGATCATCAGGTAGGAATTGTCAAATCCTTCCAGAGTCTCAAAGCGGTTAACACCGCCCGACCCCATGTTCCTGACCGATTGCGGCACCGAGTCCATATCAAGAACAGGCCTGTACCTGTTCCCGTCCGATCGCTCCAGATCACCCAGCACACTCTTCGAGTTAGCGATCTCCCTTTGAATGAGGGAATACTGAAGTCTCAAGTTTTCTATAGTTTGCGTCAGCTCCTTCTCTTTTGGTGAACCGATAAGATTTTCGAATATTGCACCGTATACAATTGTGATCACTATTGCTGTCGTAACTATCAAAAAACCCCGGAGGAGTTTACTCTTCCAATGAAGCCTGACACGTTTGAACTGAAGGTCGGAAAGATCGAGAAAGTATTTTCGGCTTAGCATCCGGGAGTTCGGTTTTTTTCTACGTGGTTTACAAATCTAAAACAAATAAACTAATTTTACAAACTCACTTTTAAAGTTCTTATTGCGTAATCTAATGACATTTACACTAAAATCAAACGATCTGAGGCAGTTGTTTTTTGATTTTTTCAGCTCGAAAAGTCATTCTATAGTCCCATCAGCACCCATGGTCATAAAAAACGATCCGACACTGATGTTCACCAATGCAGGTATGAACCAGTTCAAGGATATTTTTCTCGGAAACCGTCAACCAGTGAGCAGAAGAGTAGCAAACTCGCAAAAGTGCCTGAGGGTATCCGGAAAGCATAACGATCTTGAGGAGGTAGGGCACGACACCTATCACCATACAATGTTTGAGATGCTGGGGAACTGGTCGTTTGGTGACTATTTCAAGAAGGAAGCAATCGAATGGGCCTGGGAATTCCTCACTGAAAAAGCAGGGATCCCTGAAGAACAGCTGTATGTGACAATCTTTGAAGGTAGCAGGGAAGAAAATGTACCGCGCGATGATGAAGCGCTGGAATATTGGAAGAAATGCTTTCACGGCAAT
The DNA here is from genome assembly GCA_049691735.1 of Bacteroidales bacterium. GTDB lineage: Bacteria > Bacteroidota > Bacteroidia > Bacteroidales > VadinHA17 > LD21. Next base: position 4,115 of record JBAVOD010000172.1, on the reverse strand, counting down.
CACCACAGGATAATCGAAGGTGCCAGGAAAGACAACTTCTGGGAAATGGGAGACACAGGCCCGTGCGGCCCGTGCTCCGAGATACACGTTGATATAAGGGACCGAAGCGAAAGGGATAAGGTCCCGGGATATGAACTGATAAATACCGGGCATCCGCAGGTAATAGAAATATGGAACCTTGTCTTTATCCAGTACAACCGCCGCGCTGACGGAAGTCTCGAACAGCTTCCTGCAAAACATGTCGATACCGGAATGGGGTTTGAAAGGCTCTGCATGGTTGTCCAGGGAAAGAAATCCAACTATGATACTGACATTTTCCAGTCGATAATCGCCAGGATATCTGAACTGACCGGCACGAAGTACGGCATAAATGAAACCCGCGATACTGCATCAAGGGTTGTAGCCGACCATCTGAGGGCGGTTTCATTTTCAATTGCTGATGGCCAGCTGCCTTCAAACAACAAGGCGGGTTATGTGATAAGGCGTATCCTCCGCCGGGCCGTGAGGTATGGGTATACAGATCTGGGAATAGTGGAACCTTTCATATACAAACTGGTTCCTGCGCTCGTTGAATCGATGGGGAAAACTTACCCGGAGCTCAGGGAATCTGAAGAACAGATAACAAAGGTAATATTTGAGGAGGAAACCTCATTCCTGAGGACCCTCGGCAAGGGACTCAAAATGATTGACAGGATCGTTGCGAACCTCCGCGGGCGGAAACAGGATGTCCTCCCCGGGAAGATTGCCTTCGAGCTGTACGATACATTTGGCTTTCCTCTTGATCTTACCCAGCTGATCCTGAAGGAAAATGGTATGACAGTTGATGTCGCGGGGTTTGAGGATGAGATGAAAAGCCAGAAGAAAAGGTCAAGAGACGATGCAGCTGTGGACGCAGGTGACTGGGTAGTTATCAGGGAGATAGCGGGAACCGGATTCACAGGTTACGAAAAAACCGAGGATGACGTACTGATAACCCGATACCGGCGGGTCATATCAAAATCAAAGGAAGTCCTTCATCTTGTTTTCGATAAAACACCATTTTATGCGGAGTCGGGAGGCCAGGTCGGCGACACCGGATATATTTCATCCTTGGCAGAGAAACTTTTAATTACCGACACCATAAAGGAGAACAACCAGATAATCCACATAAGCGATGGCAGCCTCTCAGATCCTGCCGCCCCGTTTCATGCGGTTGTTGACTATGAGAAGCGGCAGATGACCGCAAATAACCATACTGCAACTCATCTTATCCACTATGCCCTCAGATCCGTCCTGGGAAGCCATGTTGAACAAAAGGGATCGCTGGTTACACCCGACAGACTCAGGTTTGATTTCAGTCATTTCACCAGGGTCACGAAGGAGGAGCTCCGCAAGGTGGAGGAACTGGCCAACAGGATGGTAAGGGAAGACACACCCCGTAAAGTGATCGAAGGTGTTACTGTTGAAGAGGCCCACAAAATGGGGGCTATGGCATTGTTCGGAGAGAAATACGGCGAAGTGGTCAGGGTAGTAAAATTCGGCAATTCAGTCGAACTCTGCGGCGGAACACATGTGTCCAGCACCGGGACAATTGGCATAATCAAGATAATCTCCGAAGGGGCTGTGGCATCAGGCATCAGAAGGCTTGAAGCAGTAACGGCCGCCAGGGCTGAGGAGTATATCAACGACCGGTTGTCAGCAACCGATGAGATTGCCGCTCTGTTGAAAAGCACAGGCGATATAAGGGATAGTGTAGAGAAGCTGATCACCGAGAATTCGGCACTGAAAAAGAATATTGAAAAGCTGGTGCTCAGATCCGCCGGTGCAACTCTCAGGGAGCTCGGTGACAAGTCGGTAGTGATAGGCGGGATCAGGTTCCTTTCCGGGCAGGTTGAAGCATACTCACCTGACGAGCTCAAAACGATTGCCTTCCAGGTCAGAAATTCGCCGGACGATTCGGTAATGGTCATCGGTGCCGGCATCGAAGGTAAGGCACACCTCCTGGTGATGGTAAGCGATCATGTAGTAAAAAGCAAAAAAATTGATGCTGTTTCGATTATAAAAGTGATCTCACCCGATATCAGGGGCGGTGGCGGAGGCCAGCCCTTTCTTGCAACCGCAGGCGGAAAAGACCCGGCAGGCATACCGACAGCCTTAAAAAAGGCAGAAGAATACCTGCGCAACAATATTCACCCGTAATATGGTTTACATATGCAACTAATTACCTGCTCCGGATCCACGGACTGAAATGCTAATGGCATAAAGCCTTTCCTGCAGCAGACAGGTATCCCATTCGAAAAACATATTAGTCACTGTCAGTGTAATGCATTGATTATGCTGGTTTTATGTAAGCATTAATCATATTTTTCATCTTTGTTTAACTTTTGTTCGAAAAAAATCACTAGAATTACGCGACGTCACCTAACCTGATAACCTCGCGAAATGGAAATAAGAAGAACATTTGACATAGTTGACCTTAACTGTGAGCAGTACCCCAGAAAAGATATGTATGCCGGTAAAACGGATAACAGCTGGATTTTATATTCTCCCGAGGATGTTCGCGACTACATGAACCTGATCAGCTATGGGCTGCTTTCGATGGGATATGTCAAAGGAGATAAGATAGCGACAATCAGCCCGAACAAACCGGAATGGAATATTGTGGATCATGCCCTGGCACAGGCAGGAATGATCCATGTTCCAATATACCCGACAATCAGTACCGAGGAGTATGAGTTCATACTCGGACACTCCGGAGTAAAAGCAATTTTCGTCGGGAATAAATCAATATACGGCAAAGTAAGTCCCATTGCAGGGAAGATTGCCGGCCTGAAAGACATCTTTTCATTTGACCCGGTCGAAGGGGTAAAATCGTATTATGAAATAATTGAGGCAGGCAGGGAAAATGCATCACTTCTGGGACCGGAGCTTGAGCAGATAAGGAATAGTATAAAACCTGAAGATCTGGTCACGATCATTTATACTTCGGGCACTACCGGAAACTCAAAAGGGGTAATGCTTTCACACCTTAACCTGGTCTCGAATGCACTGACCACTTCAAAGGCGCACCATCTCGCCTACGGCAACAGGGCAATAAGCTTTCTTCCTCTTTGCCACGTATATGAAAGGATGGTCAACTATCATTTTCAATACAAGGGAATAAGCATATACTATATTGAGAACATGGGTACAATATCCGAGGTAATAAAAGAGGTAAAACCACACATATTCAATACGGTACCGCGTTTGCTTGAGAAGATATACGATAATATTATAAGCAAGGGACGGAATCTGCCATGGCTTAAAAGAGCCATATTCTTCTGGGCAGTCGATCTCGGGTTAAAATTCAGGCTCAGAGGGAATTCAGCATTCTACAAATTCCGGCTTAAGATAGCCAGGAAGCTGATATTCAGCAAGTGGAAGGAAGCCCTTGGGGGAGAACTGGAGGTAATGGTATCGGGCGGAGCTGCACTCCAGTCAAGGCTCGAAAAGATCTTCTGGGCGGCCGGACTGCCGGTAATACAGGGATACGGGCTTACTGAAACATCGCCGGTGATCGCCGTGAATCCCTTCAGGGTAGATGAAATAGGCTTTGGTACCGTGGGTCCGGTAATAGACGGAGTCGAGGTGAAGATTGCAGATGACGGTGAAATCCTCTGCAAAGGCGTAAACGTAATGATGGGTTATTATAAAGCGCCCGATCTGACAGCCGAAGTAATCGACAGTGAAGGCTGGTTCCATACCGGCGACGTTGGAGTTATTGAAGATGGCAAGTTCCTCAGGATCACCGACAGGAAAAAGGAAATGTTCAAGCTTTCGGCCGGCAAATACATATCCCCGCAGGTAATTGAAAACAAGCTAAAGGAGTCGTCATTCATCGAGCAGGCAATGGTAATTGGTGAAAACCAGAAATTTGCAAGCGCGCTGCTCTCCCCGAATTTCGGATATCTTCACGACTGGTGTTCGAGGCACAAGATCCAGTACAGGGATAACAGAGATCTCATCGAGCTGCCGGAAGTACTCGAACAGTTGAGCCGCGAAGTGAAAGAGGTAAACAAAAGCCTCGGTGAATTCGAACAGATAAAGAGATTCAGGCTGGTTACCGAGGAATGGACACCCCAGTCGGGCGAGCTCTC
>JBAVOD010000171.1:0-2009 GCA_049691735.1 Bacteroidales bacterium | reverse complement strand
CCTTGCATCCTGGGCGGACTGTGTAAACCCGATAAACTGTTGTATAGGGCTGTTTAGCTGGCCGATAATATACTGAACAGCCATCATCATACCAAGGGTCATATGGCCTTCGATCACCGCCCTTGCTGAAAGGAATGAGATAAAAATATCCTTGGTCTGGTTTATCAGGACCGCTCCCAGCAGCTGGTTTTGGCCGAGCATCATGCTTTTAAGGCTCACCCTGAACAATTTGATCTGTATCCGTTCCCACTCCCAGCGTTTCTGTTTTTCACAGTTATTAAGCTTTATTTCCTGCATGCCGGTGATAAGCTGTACAATATTGCTCTGATTGGCAGAACTCTCCCGGAAACGTTTGTAATCGAGTTCTCTTCTTCGCTTCATGAAAAGAATCACCCACCCAATGTACATTGCACTTCCCAGCATGAAGATACCCAGAATGCCAATGCTGTATGTTGCCATTATTATGGTGAACATTACAAGGGTTACAACAGAAAAAATGATATTTATAAAGGAATCGGTCAGAAATGTTTTGATCCTCTCATGGTCTCCTATCCTCTGCATCATGTCACCCACGAGCTTTGTATCAAAGAACGAAATCGGAAGTTTCATAAGTTTGATAAGGAAGTCGGAGATAAGCGAAATACTTACCCTGCTTGTAATGTGCAGACTGATCCAATTGCGGAGCAGCCCGTTGGCAGTCTGGCTGAGGGTCAGTATCATCTGCGCAACAAGGATCATAACCACAAACGCCATGTTGCTGTTTCCGATACCGGTATCAACAAGCGATTGAGTAAGGAAAGGGAAGATCAGGCTTATTATGCTGGCAGTAAGTATGCCGAGTGTAAGCTGAAAGATGTATTTCTTATAAGGCCTGATATAATTAATCAGGTATGATAAACTGAGCCTGCTTTCCTTTTCGTCCTCCTGTTTGTAAAACTCAGGCGTTGGTTCGAGAATCAATGCGGTTCCCTGATCTGTCCCGTCGCTCTTGCTGCTGTACCAGCTTTTGCAGAACTCCTTTCCGGAATATTTTAACAAACCAGCAGCGGGATCGGCAACATAAACTATCCATACCCCCCGCTTCTTAATTTTGTACACCACCACAAAGTGCCTCTGATTCCAGTGGACGATACAGGGAAGCGGTACCTCATCGCGGAGTTGCTCCCAGCTGAGGAGATAGCCCCGGGTGCGGAATCCTACGCTCTCGGCAGCATCGCTTAAGCCCAGCATTGAAACTCCTGATTTTGTGATGAACGATTTTGAACGGAGCGATTGTAAAGTATATGATTTCCCGTAATATTTTGCAATCATACGGATACACGACGGACCGCAATCCATTGAATCAAGTTGCCTGAAAAACGGGAAATCCATAATAGCCTTGATAATTAGTGGGGGATCAAATTAATAAAAGAAGTTTCATCTTCAAAAATAATTCGTGTATGACAATTTTGAGATGCACAATGCAATTCAAACCCTGCCTAGTTCAGTAATTCAATTTTGAATTCCGCCAGTAATGATTCGTGTACTTCATGCAGGCAGAACCGGCAGAAGTGAACTTTCCGAAAATGTTTTGCCCCCAGTCTGTGGGCCTCAGCCTTTGACCAAAACTCACCAAGCAGCATTTTTCTGCCGGATCCGGGAAGGAGAGGACAATCACTTAAATGAATTATATGCCTGCCGTCTGAAAATGGTTTCGAATTAATGTAATATCTTTTCATAATTCACGGTTTAAATTAAACTCTTTCAGCAACATTCTGGTGTAAAGAAACTTATATCACGATTCTGTTAACATCACAGGTTTTATAAGATATGCCCTGCGTTTGTTACCTCCTGGCAGGATCTTGTTTCGTAATTAACCGGCTGCGCGGGAATCCCCCCGTCCTTTAAGCGCAATCTGCTATCTGGATAACTACTTGAATGATAGCGTACCGGAACTTATTATTTTTTTTGGAGAATTTTTTTGAATAAATAAGGTAACAATTTCTGCCCGGCTTTTATTAAACCAAAAC
>JBAVOD010000170.1:0-2894 GCA_049691735.1 Bacteroidales bacterium | reverse complement strand
GATTTGATGGCAGGACCAGTATTTCATCACCCTTGCTGAATTTTCCTCCTGCAATTCTTCCGGCATATCCCCTGTAATCAGGAAACTCACGAGATAATGGCCTGATGACAGTCTGAACCGGGAACCGTGCATCAGGTGAATGGTTATCTTTTCTGATTTCGATGGTTTCGATCAGATCCAGAAAGGTCTTCCCGTCATACCAATTCATTTTTCCGGACTTATTGACAACGTTATCCCCCGATTTTGCGCTTATCGGAACATAATATGAGTTCTCAACCCTGAGCTTTCCTGAAATTTCACTTAGCCTGGCCTTAATCTTCATGAAAACCATTTCAGAATAGTCTGCCAGGTCCATCTTGTTTATGCAGAAGATTATATGTCTGATATCGAGCAATGAAGCAATGTAAGCATGCCGCAGGGTTTGTTCGGTGGGGCCGGTTCTGGCATCAACAAGAATGACAGCAAGGTCAGCTGTGCTGGCACCGGTAACCATGTTCCTTGTGTACTGGATATGTCCCGGTGTATCGGCAATTATGAATTTTCGCCGCGGGGTTGCAAAATACCTGTACGCAACATCGATTGTGATACCCTGTTCCCTTTCAGCGCGCAGACCATCTGTCAGCAATGAGAGATCAACATCTTCTTTCCCCAGGCGCCGGCTCGACTCAACGATGTGATCCATCTGGTCCTCAAAAATTGATTTGCTGTCGAAAAGCAGGCGCCCTATAAGAGTGCTTTTCCCGTCATCCACGCTTCCTGCAGTGGTAAATCTCAGCAGGCTTTTATTATTGTTACCGTTTTTTCCCATTTGTCATACATAATTCAGTAATCCCTGCCGGTTTCCTAAAAATAACCTTCCCTCTTCCTGTCCTCCATAGCGGCCTCCGATCTCCTGTCATCATATCTTCCTCCTCGTTCGGTAAGCCTTGTGGCAGCAATTTCTTCAACAATCTCTTCAAGGGATTCTGCTTCGGAAAGGGTTACTCCCGTACACGTAATATCCCCAATTGTGCGGCACCTCACACTGGCTTCAAAGACTTTTTCGGCTGGTTTAAGCTGCATGAAGGGTGCCCAGGCAAGGTAAACCCCGTTACGGAAAAATACTTTTCTGCGGTGGGTATAATAAAGTCCGGGAAGTGAAATCCCTTCTGTCATTATATATTGCCATACATCAAGTTCAGTCCAGTTACTTATGGGAAACACACGGAAATGCTCGCCAAAATTCTTGTGGCCGTTAAAGATGCTCCATAACTCAGGCCGCTGGTTCCTGGGATCCCACTGGCCAAATTCATTTCTGTGCGAAAAGAACCTTTCCTTTGCCCTTGCCTTCTCCTCGTCGCGACGGCCTCCGCCGATTGCTGCATCTATTTTCAGTTCTTCAATTGAGTCGAGAAGGGTCACTGACTGAGCTTTGTTGCGGCTTGCATTTATGCCGGTTTCTTCCTTAACCCTGCCATTATCAATTGAATCCTGCACATATCGGACTAAAAGTTCAACACCCAGTTCTTTTGCAAGCTGATCCCTGAACCTTAAGGTTTCCCCGAAGTTATGTCCGGTATCTATATGCAGAAGGCTGAATGGCATCTTTGCCGGCCAGAATGCCTTTTTCGCAAGGTGAACAAGAACAATTGAATCTTTTCCTCCTGAGAAAAGGATGACTTTCTTTTCAAATTGCGCTGCCACCTCACGCATTACATAGATTGATTCGTCTTCCAGCTCCCTGAGGTGTCCGTCGTTGATCTTCATTTTCTTATGTCTTTATTTGAGGTGAAGCCCGCATTCCTTCCTTCCATCGTTTTCCCACCACCACCTCCCGGACCTGAGGTCTTCGCCGGCTTCGACCGCCCTTGTGCAAGGCTGGCATCCTATGCTTGCAAATCCCTTGTCGTGCAGTTTGTTGTAAGGGATTGAGTTTTTTATGATAAAATCATTTGTCTGTCCGTCCGACCAGCTTAAAAGCGGCAGGAATTTCCAGAGTTTTCTGGTTTCATCATAATCAATCTGCTTCATAAGTCTGCGGTTATCCGATTGATCGGCCCTGATGCCGGTTATCCAGCATGAGCTGTTCCCGAGAATCCTTTGCAGCGGTTCAACCTTGCGAATCCGGCAACATTCAAGCCTGTTATCCGGCGACAAATAGAAGCTGAACGGCCCCTTGCCAGTCATCATCTTTTCAACCGGTTCATATTCAGGAAAATATACCTCAATTTGTTTTTTATACCTTTTTATTACTTCATTAAGTACCTTGTATGTTTCAGGAAAAAGCCTGCCTGTGTCGATGGTAGCAACCCTGACAGGTATATTTTCCTCAAAGATGATATGCGTTAAAACCTGGTCCTCCAGCCCGAAACTGGTTGTAAATACTACCATTCCCGGAAATATGGATGCAAGTTCCCTCAGTTGATCGGGTATCGGGCGTGCTGTTAACCTGTCAGTTAAGTCCCTTAATTCCATATTTTTTTTTGAATGGATTCAGGTTGGTGACCAGCCTGAGCCTGTGAATGTGAGCCCATGTCCGTTCATGAATATAGTAGAGTATCGTTTTTGTGACTACCTCTATGCTGCCTATTGAAAGGGCCACAGTTACCTTGCCTGTGATCAGATAACTTATTGCCATTGTGTCAATAGTGCCTACTATGCGCCACGAAAGCGATTTGATAAAGCTTTTAATCGGTCTATCAGTGTAATAGCTCATATTCCGGGTTTGCTGCAAGAGAGGCTTTTCCTTGTTGTTGACTACCAGGACGTCCAGCATAAAAAAGTCAGGTTGTATGTTTATCAAATATATAACTCTGACAGACTGCAATCCATAAGCAATTATGCCTGAATTCAATCAGCATTTCAGCATACCATGCGGGATGAAGAATATACTACCTGCGGTACGGTATATTACC
>JBAVOD010000169.1:0-2165 GCA_049691735.1 Bacteroidales bacterium | reverse complement strand
ACAATTGTTATAACACATTATCAGAGGCTGCTTGAATACATAATCCCCGATGTTGTACATGTACTTTATGACGGAAGGATAGTGAAAACAGCAGGGAAGGAACTTGCTTATGAACTTGAAGCCAAGGGATACGACTGGATAAAGAAAGCGGTTGAAAATCAGGAATGATGAACGAAGTAACCGAAATGACAGAAAAATATTCAGCGCTATTCGAAGAGAATATCGGGAGAATAGAAAAGGTCTCTTCACCCTATATTAATTCCTTCAGGGAAGAAGCAAGAGGGAACTTTAACAGGCTGGGGATCCCAACAAGGAAGAACGAGAATTATAAGTATACCAATCTTGATATTTTTTTCAAGCACGACTACAAAAACTATCTTGTCCCCGATCAGGCTGAATTCCTGAAAGCTGAGGAATTCAGGTGCGACGTTACCAACCTCGATGCTCACGGAGTTGTCCTGCTCAACGGATTCTATCCGACAGTGAATGGAATGATGCAGCAGCTGCCGGGAGGGATCCTGATAGGGAGTCTTAACGAGGCATCACGAAGATTTCCCGGCATTATCGAGCAGCATTACGGTAAATATGCAAAAACCGAATCGGACGGGCTTGTTCATCTCAATACCGCAATGGCCACCGACGGAGTATTCGTTTACGTGCCCAAAGGACTGGTACAGAAAAGACCCGTGCAGGTTGTAAACCTTGTTGAATCAAAGGAGGATATTTTCAATCAGCATCGTAATCTGATCGTTGTGGAAGAAAATGCTGATTTCACAATTATAATCTGTGACCATACACTTTCGCCGCAAAAGTTCCTGACAAATGTTGTTACAGAGATCCATGTCGGCGAAAATGCGCACTTTAACCTGATAAGGGTGCAGAATGAGCACAACAATGCGTGCAAGATCAACCACACATTTATATATCAGGAGAGGAACAGTTTTGCCACTTCGAACAACATTACCCTCCACGGAGGTCTGGTAAGGAACAGTACATACCACTATTTAGGGGGAGAGGGAGCTGAGTGCAGGTCGTACGGGCTGTTTCTGGGTGACAAGATGCAGCACATTGACAATTACGTGAATGTTGACCATGCTGTGCCAAACTGTACCAGTAACCAGCTCTTCAAGGGCGTCCTTGATGACATGGCAACAGGTGCATTTAACGGACGTATACTTGTCGAACGGGGCGCCCAGGGTACGCTGGCTTATCAGAAAAACAATGCCATATTACTGACAGATGATGCCAAGATGGATTCGAAGCCGCAGCTTGAGATCTTTGCGGATGATGTAAAATGCAGCCACGGTGCAGCTGTCGGTCAGCTTGACGATGATGCTCTTTTCTATCTGCGTTCAAGAGGGATAGATGCACGTGAGGCAAGGCTTATGCTGATGTTCGGGTTTGCACATGAGGTGATACAGAACATTCCCGTAGAGGCGCTCCGCGAAAGGATGGACAATCTCGTAATACAAAGGCTGAGGGGGGAATTGTCACGCTGTGCCAGTTGTATGGTCAGGTGCGGATAAAATAAACTGGAAAGTGAAGGATATTGCTGAAATAAGGGCTGATTTTCCACTGCTGGGCAAAAAGGTTTACAACAAACCCCTTATCTATTTCGATAACGGTGCCACCACGCAGAAACCGCTTTGCGTAATTGAAACGGTCAGTGAGGTTTTTACAAGCTATAACAGCAATATCCACAGAGGCGTGCATGCATTGAGCGACCTGGCATCGGAAGCTTACGAAAATGCAAGGGAGAAGGTGAGGGCCTTCATCAATGCCGCAAAGAAGGAAGAAATAATATTTACAGCAGGAACAACAAACTCAATAAACACTGTTGCCTTTTCCTTTGGCGAAAGATACGTAAAGCCCGGCGATGAGATCATTATTAGCAATATTGAGCACCATGCCAATATTGTTCCCTGGCAGATGATGTGCCAGCGGAAAGGCGCTGTACTCAAGGTGATACCTGTAAGCGACAGCGGTGAGCTTCTGCTTGATGAATACAGGAAACTCCTTTCGCCATTGACCAGACTTGTTGCAGTGACCCAGGTCTCAAACGCGCTGGGCACGGTCGTTCCTCTTGATGAAATAGTTAAGCCGGCTCATTCAATGGGTATTCCCGTTCTGGTCGACGGGGCCCAGGGAATCCAGCATGGTATGAC
>JBAVOD010000168.1:0-2278 GCA_049691735.1 Bacteroidales bacterium | reverse complement strand
GTAATAATAGGGGCAGGAATAGGGGGAATTACAACGGCCGTATATCTTGCAAAGAACGGCTACAGCGTCGATATATACGAAAAGAATTCTTCACCGGGTGGGCGATGCAGCCAGCTGGTCCGCGACGGCCACAGGTTTGACCTTGGAGCTACCATGCTCCTGATGCCCGGGATCTACAGGCGTGTTTTAGGATCACTTGGTATTAACTTTGATTCAGCCGGCCTTACAAAACTTGATACTCTTTACAGGATATGTTTTGACGACGGGAAAACCATCTCCTTTTCCACCGATCCTGCGAAGATGGAGGGACAGCTCGAGAAAATTGAACCCGGGAGTTTCAGCAGATCCAGGGATTATGTCTCGAATGGGTACAGATTTTACCAGCTTGCTCTTGAGAGCCTGATAGGGAAGAATTTTTACACCTTCCAGGAATTTGCAACCTTTAAAAACATGCTTCTTCTGGTCAGGCTCAGGACGTATATTTCTCACAACCGGTATGTAAAACGATTTTTCAGGCATCCACATCTCAGGATGGCCTACACTTTCCAGAATATCTATGTCGGACAGAGCCCCTTTACATCACCGGCACTTTTTGCCATGGTGCCGGCTGCCGAACTCACCGAAGGCTCGTTCTTCCCCGGGGGAGGGATGTATGGCCTGGTAGAGCTGTTGGTTGCAGAGGCTGAAAAACTCAACGTGAAGTTTCACTATAACACCCAGGTTAAACGAATAAGGGTTAACGGGAACCATGCCGAAGGCGTAGTACTCAATAGCGGCAACCTGATCGATGCGCGCATTGTTGTAGCAAATGCAGATCTCCCATACGTGTACAGGGAGCTGCTTCCCGACAAAAAGCTTTCAGCAAGGCTTGACCGGAAAAAATACTCTTGTTCCGCAATATGCTTTCACTGGGGCATCAGCAAGGTATACCCCGGACTGGCACATCACAATGTGTTCCTGTCGGACAATTACAGCATCAGCCTTGACAGGATCTTCAGGGACAAGCTGGTTGACGACAGGCCAAGTTTCTACGTTCATGCACCCGTGAGAACCGATCCTTCGGCTGCACCTGAAGGTGAGGATACCATTTCGGTGATCGTCGCGGTAGGTCATATCGACAGGAAAGTACACCAGGACTGGAATGAGCTTAAGAGCGCCACGAGGAAGGCAGTTCTTGAAAGGTTAAAAGAGTTTGGCCTTACTGATTTTGAGGAGAATATCAAGTTTGAGATATGCTTTACGCCGGAAAGTTGGAAGAATGCACTAAATATTTCGCGGGGCTCGGTATTCGGAAGTATCAGTCATTCAATATTCCAGATGGGATATTTTCGTCCCCATAACCGCCACGGCAAGTACAAAAACCTTTACTTTGCAGGAGGAAGTACGCATCCCGGAAACGGTATACCTAATGTGTTGTTATCGGCGATGCTAACATCGGAGCGTATCCTGAGGGAGCAGCCGGATAACTGAAATTTAAACTAACATGATTTGTTAATGGATCAAAGCACAGAAAGCTTTCTTGTCACATTCAACTCTATTGATTTCCATCAGATAAAGGATCACCCGAACATTCTGATCGCTGCAGCATTCTGGGGCAATGAAAGGTATGGAGCGGCAAAGACCTGCTACAGGTTCATGCGCAGGATTGACGATCTCATCGACGATCATAAAGCCCGGTATATGACCATTGCACCTGAGGAGAAGAACAGCTTTACAGCAGATGTGAATGAATGGCTTGAAACAGCGATGGCTGCCGGTAACCCGGGAAAGGAGCATGAGGAGCTCGTAAGGACAATTGAAAGATTCAGGCTCCCGTTGTGGCCTCTCCAGGCATTTGCGAAGTCAATGATCTGGGATATTGACCATAACGGTTTCCCAAGTGTTGAATCTTTCATCGACTATGCCCAGGGAGCATCGGTGGCACCGGCCTCGATATTTGTCCACCTGTGCGGCCTGATCCCGGTGGACGGGGTGTACAGTGATCCGCCGTTCAACGTCAGGGAAGCGGCAACTCCCTGTGCCATCTTCAGCTATCTTGTTCATATTATACGCGATTTTCAGAAAGACCAGCTCAACAACCTGAATTATTTTGCAGACGACCTTATCGAAGCCAACGGGCTTACGAAGGAAGACCTGCGCCAGATCGCCCGCGGAAAAGAAGTCACACCGGGTTTCAGGAACCTTATCCTCGAATACTGGAAGCTTGCTGACGGGTACAGAAAGAAATCGTATGAATGCGTTCATCGGTTAAGGCCACTCGTTTCCATTGAGTATCAGC
>JBAVOD010000167.1:0-1527 GCA_049691735.1 Bacteroidales bacterium | reverse complement strand
TGACTAAATAGGTTGAAACGAAAAGAATAAATAAAGCAATCCATCTGATCCTGACAAACCATCTGGCGAAGAGTATATGTGCCGGAATCAGTTTCTCATCCATTTTCGCATAATAATCCGTCGATCTGTGCAAGTATCTGCTGATCAGTAAAATGCCGGCCTTTAATCGCTGATGAAGGACAGGCAGCAACACATACACCGCAACCCTTGCATAAGGCACTTATTATATGGCTCTGGCTCTTTTCTTCATTGAATTCAATGGCGCTGAATGGACAAAGCTGGTTGCAGAACCGGCACCCTGAACAGAGTTCCTCATTTACCTCTGAGTATAACGCATCAACTTCGATCTTCCCTTTAGCAATTCTTGCCAGTATCCTGGCAGCCGCTGCTCTGGCCTGTGCCACTGTATCGGGAATATCCTTGGGTGCTACACAGGTCCCGGCAATAAAGATACCATCAGTTGTTGTGGCAACGGGTTCCAGCTTTGGATGGCTCTCAATGAACCATCCGTCCTTGTCCTGGCTGATATTTACGGTGCGGGCTATTTCGTGCGAATCTTCGCGAGCTTCCATTCCAACCATCAGAACAACAAGGTCGGCGGGTATTTCTATCAGTTCGCCTGAGAGTTTTTCATTTACTTCTATCAGCATTTCACAGCCATCTTTCGGTGAAGCCTTATGTATTACCGGCCTGTCCTCTTTTTCATACATCAGGAACAGTGTTTTGGCAGCTGATGACTGACGGTAAAAATCCTCGTGCCCCTTTCCGAAGGCATGCATATCGATATAAATATCCGATACGTAACATTCCGGATTTGCAGACTTAATCTCGTGCGCGTATTTCAATGCTGTCATGCAGCAAACCCTCGAGCAATAGGTGTGGAATTCCTGGCTCCGGCTTCCGACGCAGTGAACTATCGCTACATACCTGGGTATTTTACCCGCCCTGGTTTCAATACGTCCTGCCCTGATCATACTTTCAAGTTCGAAGGAGGTAATTACATTGGGCAGTTTACCATATCCATAGTGAATAATACGTGAAGCATCGAACTCTTTAAATCCGGTGCACACCACAACGTTTCCGATCCCTACCTCTGAGGGTTTATTTATTTCAGAGGGCTTCCCGTTGACCATTTGAATGGTTGCCCTGAAGTTTCCGATATACCCTGTAAGATTTGTCACTTTTGAATTGAAATATACGTGAACATTCTTGTGGTTCCTGATTCGGGTAATTCGTTCAGTAAGCAGATCGCGGGCCGAATATAAATATGGTGCAGTCAGATCGACGCGGGCAAGGTTACCGCCAAGATGATTATCTTTTTCAACAAGATAGACAGAGTTGCCTGCATCGGCCAGCTCAAGGGCGGTGGTCATACCTGCGATGCCTCCGCCGATGACAAGGACATTCGGGCACATATCTACCGACATACTTTCCAGTTCCTCATGGTAAGCAACCCTGCAAATGGCTGCATATACAAGGGCCTTTGCCTTCTCAGTAGCCTCTGCGGGATCCTTATGCACCCAGCTG
>JBAVOD010000166.1:0-1590 GCA_049691735.1 Bacteroidales bacterium | reverse complement strand
GGGAAAAATCACACTCACCACTCCGAAAGCCCTGACAGAGATCCACGGTAAGAGCCTGCTGCGGATGGCCGTTGAAAAATGTACTGATGCAGGATTTGACGAAATCATTGTAAATGTCCACCATTTTGCCGATATGCTTGAGCAGGAAATTGAGAAGCTTAACAAATCAGGATTTAAAATATCTGTATCGGATGAGAGGCGCCTGCTACTCGAAAACGGCGGGGGGTTGTATAAGGCGAGGCAATTCTTCGGACAAAGTCCGTTCCTTGTTTATAATGTTGACATAGTTACTGACCTCGATCTCTCAGCCCTGTATACAGATCATGTGAAAAACGGATGCATAGCCACCCTTGCAGTCAGGCACAGGAACGAAAACCGCGTCCTTCTGACCGATTCAGCCGGCTTTCTGCGCGGCTGGCGTAACAGGTCAACGGGAGAGGAGATCCTTTCAAGGGCCCCCATCAGTGAAAACCTCGGAGAAATTGCCTTCTCCTCAGTTCAGATGGTCGATCCGGAGGTTTTCTATCACATGTATGAAGGAATTTATAGCATTGTTTCACTCTACCTTCAGCTTGCAGAATCATTCAGCATAGCAACCTTTACTCACGATGCCGGATACTGGTTTGATATCGGGACTCCTGAAAGTCTCGAAAGCGTGAGAAAATATCTGCTGCCCGGGTAGGGGCAAGCTTTAAAGTTTCCAGAAGGATCTTGAGAAAATAACAAAGACCGTGATGATCTCAAGTCTTCCGATTATCATCAGGAAGCTTAGGACAAGCTTGCTTAACTCAGGAAGTCCCGAAAAATTTCCAAAAGGCTCGGCGCCCCCGATTGCAGGGCCAACCGCTGCCATGCATGATGCGACAGATGAAGATGCCGAAACCGGATTCACTCCGGTGGCAACAACAATTACTGATCCTATTACGAAAATGAAAAGATAGAGTACTATGAACGAAAGGATCGAGATGTTCATATTTTCACTTATTACCTTCCCATTCAGTTTGATGGAGGTTACAGTATTGGGGTGATTAAGCCGGGTAAGAGCGTTTTTGATATTTTTCAGCACAATAAGGTGTCTGGCTATCTTTATTCCGCCGCTGCTTGACCCTGTGCAGCCGCCTGCGAACATCATTACAAAGATCACAAAAATCCCTGCTTTAGGCCATAAGTCAAAGTTGGTTGATGAGAAGCCGGTCGTTGTAAGCGTCGAAACGATCTGAAAGTATCCTTCCCTCAATGCTTCTTCAGGTGGCTTCGTGGTATTTATAAGAAGGATGCCGCTTGCCAGGGCGCCTGCAATGATCACTATCGCAACATAGAACAGCAGCTCTTCATTATGACTCACTTTCCTGAAATTCCTCTTCAGCAGGTAATAATACACTACCTGGCTTGTACCGGCAAGGATCATAAAGATCAATACAACATACTGGCTGTAAGCCGAATAGTGAGTCAGGCTTGAATTTTTTACAGAGAATCCTCCTGTTGATATCGTGCTGAAGGAATGACAAATGCTTTCAAAAATATCCATGTCGCCAAGGTTCAGCAGAAATATTTCAGCAACAGTAAGGCCAAGGTACAATAGCAGGATCC
>JBAVOD010000165.1:0-5747 GCA_049691735.1 Bacteroidales bacterium | reverse complement strand
ATATAAATGAGAAACATGCCGATGTTTATCGTCCCGGCTGTCCCAGTCATACATCCATTCCTGCAACTGACCCCACTTACCGATCTGCATCGGAGGGAGACGTTTTAACGTCTCTGCTATTTTCAATGTCAGTTCTTTATCGGTATTAAGAATTTCTGCCGCTTCTTTTGTTCTGGTAAAGAGATCAAAAAGCAACTGGTTATCCATAGTAGTGCCGGCCGATACGGAGACATCCGGATGTACGGAGGGAGCATTTTCAGGGGAAACAGAAGGACAGACAACCAGCCATTTATGTTCAGGTTCCTCAACCAGAAAGCTGAGATAAAATTCAACTGCACCTTTCAATACCGGGTAAACCGATTTAAGATATTCCGTATCGCCGTTATATTCGTATTTATCCAACAGATGCTGACAGAGCCAGGCGCCGCCCATGGGCCACATACCCCAGAATGCACCGTCTATCGGACCGTTAATCCGCCACATGTCCGTATTGTGATGCAACACCCATCCCTGCGCCCCATACATATCTTTTGCAGTTTGTCTTCCGCTTTGTGATAGTTCACGTACCATCTGAACCAAAGGCTCATTCATCTCCGTAAGGTTGGTGATTTCCGATGGCCAGTAGTTCATCTCGGTATTTATGTTAACAGTATATTTGCTGTCCCAGGGCGGAGTAAGCTGATCGTTCCAGATCCCCTGCAGATTTGCCGGCTGGCCTCCGGGCCGGGATGAGGATATCAACAGGTACCGTCCAAACTGAAAGTACAATGCCACAAGTTGCGGATCATTACCCCCGGCAAATTGTTCAAGTCGGATATCTGTTGGATTATTAACAGAATCTGTTTTTCCCAGATCGAGACTTACTCTCCTGAAATATTTCTGAAAATCAGCGATGTGATCCTTTAATGCCAGTTCGTAGCTCTTTTTCAGGGCATTCTGAAGATATAAATTGACCTTTTCGTCGGCATTTGCGCTTATATCATTATAATTCTTAACATTGGATGCTATCGAAATATAAATAGTTGCAACATCTGCACCGGCAATATTCAAAGCTGTATCACCGGCAGAAATGACACCTTCGGTAGTTATAATTTTAATTTTTGCTTCGAACTGTACTTTACCTTTTACCCCTTCATGATCGCTTGTTATCCCTGATAATATAAGTTCATCTTTTCCTGCAGTCGAGACATTAACTTTTGAGGGTCTGTCCATCGTGGCTGAAAAGCTGACTGCCCCGGGTTTATCAGCAGAGATCCTGACTATAATGACCTGATAGGGAAAGGAAGAAAACACCTGTGTATTAAAATTTACTCCATTAAGATTATAACGGGATGACACAACAGCTTTATCTATATCGAGATCCCTGTAATACCCGGTATAATTATCATGTCCGGGGAATGAAAGTTTCAGATTACATGCAATCTGGTAAGGCATTCCCTGGGAAGTTTTGCTGATGAATTTCTGATTGATCAGATCCTGTGCTTCTTTATATTTGCCTTCGAAGATTAGTCTTCTGACCTCGGGCAACGCTTCTTTGGCATTGGGATTATCGTTCCGGTTTGGCTGCCCTGCCCATATTGTATTTTCATTAAGCTGAATAATCTCCTTAACGGGATCTCCATATATCATTGCCCCCAGGCGACCATTGCCTACCGGTAATGCCTCAACCCATTGCTTTGCAGGGTGCGAATACCAAAGTTTTAACTGAGAATTTTCCTGACCAATGACATTAGCAAACAATGCAAGGCTCAGCATCCAGGAAATAATAGTTTTATGATTCATTTTCATTTTTTTTGTCGGCATCTAATTTAGTAATCTGCAATTTATTTCAGAAATATACCTGAAATATAATCCTGCAGGCAGAAGTAATATTTTTATAAGGCGCATAGGCAGGGTGTGCCGTTATTCAAAGGTAATCCAGTCCACTTCCACCGGTGTATTGTCCAACAATGAAACGACCAGGTTTTGAACACCCGGTTTTAACCCTGAAACACGTGCCTTAGCATTCTTCCATTCATTTCCTCCCGGAATTTTCACTTCGGCGATAACAGGTCCTTTGGAATTATTTAATCTGATTTGCAAAACACCACCTTTTTTTGATGATGCCCTGACTGTAACAGATTTGAATTTATTCTTTCCGAAATCGACACTGTTATACTGTATCAGTGCCCCGCCGGCGGCAAAAATTGTTTTCCATCCATTAAAAGTATTCAGTGAATCGAGAAATTCAACTGATGCTCCTTTGTTGCTTATCTGACTGTACCTGTCGATCTGTATTTTCTGTGAAGCATCCGTCAGACCCGCTCCCCGCAATGTCGGAATTACTTTCCTGATTGTCCCGTCACCATTGAAAAACAGGCTGTCAATGCGGATTGACCTGTTCTTGTCAAATTTAGGTGACAGGTCATTCTCATGATAGAACAGGTACCACTGATTATTGAAATTGATAATCGAATGGTGGTTTGTCCAGCAGCCCATAGGTGATTCGTCCATTATTACACCCATAACCTTAAAAGGACCCAGCGGATTATCAGCCGTTGCATATTCGAGTCTTTCTATTTTATTCTGCACATGGGGATATGTCATATAATAAATGCCATTCCGTTCAAACACGTACGGCCCTTCCACCAGCCCCTGTGCAGGCAGATTTCCTAATACCTGCGGTTCAGACGCAAGTTCAAGCATATTGTCTTTAAGTTTAGCTGCGAAGATCCTGTTCAGTGAATAATAAATATACGCCTGACCGTCCTTATCGATAAAAGGACAGGGATCGATACCACGAACATTTTTAATCGGCTCGGTCTGAGGGATATATGGTCCATCGGGGTTGTCGGCTACTGCAACTCCGATTCCAAACCCCTTGCCGGAGGCGGCTTTGACATTTGCCGGGAAATAGAAATAATACTTACCATTCCTTTCAATACAGTCAGGGGCCCACATGCTGAATGAGGTTGAATCGACCCAGTTGACTTTGTACTGACTTACAATAACTCCATGATCGGTCCAGTCGGTGAGGTTTGGAGATGAGAAGACGTGATAGTCTTCCATACAAAACCAGCCCTGACGGCCCTTTCCTTCACGCGCCAGAATATCATGAGAGGGATACAGGTAAACCCTGCCATTAAAAACCCTTGCTGACGGGTCAGCAGAAAACTGGTCTCTGATAATTGGGTTTTGAGCAATTGCATTATTTAAGAATAAAATCAATAAAGCAAGAATAAATGTGGATGATCTGAAACTTTTCATTTTATGGGTTATTTTATGTGCGATTAATTGTTACGTCAACAGCTGATATATATTCCGGTCTTAAATTTCCTTGTGAACCTATTTTTTTAGCATCTCATTTACAGCATTTGAGAGAAATACATATGCTGCACTGATGTCTATTACATATTCATTTTCACCCCAGAAAAAAGGCCAGTCTTCCTTGTTTTCCAGGAAGTCGGGTTGAAACAGCAGCAGACCGGGAACAACTCCGCCGGCAATAAAGCTGAAATCGGCCCTGTTATTGCCATAAGCTATTTCCTTGGAACGTGTTCCGACAGCCGAAACAAAAGAAATATTTGAATAAGGGTGACAGCCGAATATATAGTTCAATCCTTTGTAAACATATTCGGGGCCGATGATCTCAGGGAAGTATTTGTTAGCATAATAATTGGTAATAGCAAAGTTTATTACACCGCTATTGCCTCCCCATCCCCTCGATGTAATAGGAACACCATAAGGATTTTCCTTGCTAAATCCGTCAATTGTTCCCTTATATTTGGCAACATAGTCATTTAATTTTATTTTAAAATCATTGCCCATATAAGGTATAGCCTGTAATGCGAGTAAGATCCCTCCTCCCCTGCCACTTCTGTCGAGTGAAGGCCATAAGAGTTCCAGAAATCGGTTTTTATATTTTTCGTCTTTGGTAGTTATATATAATTGAATTGCAGCAGACATTTCACTGCCACTGCCAAACATCTGTCCGGCAGGAGGATTGGCAGTCTGAGGCTTATTGCTGTTTTCATCCCACATTTTTGTTGCAGCAGCTAAGCATCTATCTGCCAGTGGTTTATTAAAATCCTTTAAAGCCCGATTTGCGGCAGCCAAAGCGCCGGCGGTAGAGTAATCGAGGGATGCTGATCTGTTAGTAAATGCCCACCTGTCATCCAGTGTTCCGCTTGACTTCCCGTCAGATTCATATGGCTTTAAATCAGGATTATAGGGGAGATTATCTGTTTCATTTACAGCATCGCCGAGATGATGATACTGGTAAAGATTGGGGACGATAATTCCTCTTACGGGATGGCCGATATTTTCTACCTGCGCAACAAGGTTTAATGCTCCGTGTTCTATCTGTTGCAGGATATCCGGTTTGCCATCAGGACGATGGATATCAACATAACGTGTGGCCTGATCAATAAATGTTTCATCGCGGTCCACCTTAAATTTCTCCCATGCATCGACGAAGTTTAATAATACAGATACATGAGATCCGGTCTGGATGTCAAAGTCGCCTGCATCGAACCATCCACCTACGGCCATACCCGGAATGCGTTCCAGAGATTTATATTTGGTATCGGTTACCGGACCCATTCTGTAACCATCAAAATGCTGATGGTTTACCGGGGCCTGAAGTGCATCATCCAGATAAGGGGCACCATGCCAGGTCCGGTAAGCTTCATTAACCATCATATGATCCATCTGTACCGGGAACCATACATCCATTGTGGGATGCCATATATTGCTATAGACGTCTGTGCCAATAAGGAATGTATTGGTTGACTGATCGCCATACTTTATAAAATAAATGCCGGGTTCTCTGACAGAAGAAAAATCAAACTTCAGATAATTATATCGGGTATAATTACCCCACTGTGTTACGTTTGCAGTGAGCTTTCCAACAAATTTTCCTTCCGGCGTTACCTGGAAGAGCGATGCTTTCTGCAATGGGTTATCGTTCTTATCAAGTTCAATAACTGCTACTTTTTCCTGAACAGGGTTATAGCCAACCTGTGAAAACTGAATTACTGGTGCTCTTTTCCAGTTCGGAATTGCATTGGGTTCAAGATACCACTGGAGTACATTTCCGGTTTTTTTTGCCGGCAGTAAACTGCGCACTATAAACCAACCATTTTGTGCCAGGTCACGCCCGTCAAAAAGCATCAATTCGGCATCCAATGACTGAATCTTCACAAAATTTTCAGGATCCTCGGGGGCCATTAAAATTGTTTTCCCCGAGGCGAGAGGCTCCGGAACAATAAATTCATTTCTTCCCCTGTCGTCAAATGTTGAATGACCTGCATATTGAAGTATTTTATTGCCCAGGGGTTCCATTTTTGTGGAACTTGAAGGGTATAAAGGGAACTCACCCGGTTTTCCGTCAACCATGAATGTTTTTCTGAAATATGAAGATGGTATAAATTCGAGATTCAGACCTGCACGGCCTTCAAGTTTTTCAGGAAGTGGTTTATCAAGAATTACCGTTATAAGTACTCCGTTATCTTTTGGTGTAACATTTATCCTTGAATCAAAATCATAATCTTTGTATCTCAATCCCAGACTGATAGTGTTGGTTGCTTTATCAATTTTCCTGTCAAACACACTGGGCACCAGATCCCATTGTTCGGGAGTATTCTGTAGCCTTACTGCACCACCTGTAGAGGTCCTTACACCATGATGAATAATTTCTATTCCTGCAGTTTTTTCATCATTGAACATCCCCGTGTACTGATTGCTATAGACAAAGATGTTTACTCCCC
>JBAVOD010000164.1:0-17856 GCA_049691735.1 Bacteroidales bacterium | reverse complement strand
AAAGCCTTCTTCCAAAGAACAACAAAAATATCCCCAAAATCATTGAGAAAAATACCGTGATAGTCATTATAACCTTTTTTAATAAAATAAATTTAGAACTGAATCTGATATCTATTCTGCTGACGATTGCCGGATAATATCAAATTACATATTAAACAGAAATAGAATAAAATAGTTCTATCGTTGATAATTCCATGAATATGTTTTAGACTTTGTTTCCCCTTGCTAAGTTCGATCTTAATCTTGGAGGTGGAGAAGTGGGGAAAAAAACCCTGAAAAATGGGGTGCTTTCTTTATCCCCCGGTGTTATGTTTGTAGAATAATCAGGAAACTATTTATTTGAAGAATAAAAAGTTCCCTTATAGTTGAAAAGAAAATCAAATTATAATGGGCTTTTCATATTTCCGGCAACGCTCACCTCATCTGTGGTGTTCATCCCTGCCGGATTCCCTTCTCCAATGGCCATTCACCCATGACTTTCCACGGGGACCTGACTTCCAATGACCCTTAATGTATGAATGGTTCGGTCTTGGCCTTGCCCAGTACCCTGGTTCCCTGACATAAATATGTCTGCCGGAATCCCACCTCCAGCCACCTTCTACCCATATATAATCATTGCCCGGCCGTTCCGGTCTTTCAATCTCAATTCCATATGATGGTTCTGTTGCAACCCAACCGACCTCGCAGGAATTAAATACTGATGCAATACCGGCAAATATAAAAAGATAAAATATTCGTCTTATTGATGAGGTTATTTATTAACAATACGGAAATAATCAAATGCCACATCAAACGGTGTTCCCGGCTTGGTGGTGTCGGAATTGAACCAGAAGGTGCTTGTCATGCTCTGGGTTATTACCCCATCGCAAACAATTAATCCAGCCTTAATATCTTTCAGGAGGGCCTGTGCTGTGCCAAGCTTTTCGAATTTCACACCATCAGGAGAATAAAATGCGGTGTAGAGGCTCCCACTTTTCTCAAGTTTAAATATTAAGTAATTACTTCCGGTAATTTCTGATCTTAGATTAAAAGTGCCTGCTGATTTAGCAATGCCGTTCTCTTCAATCAGCAGATCGATTGTCCCAGGCTGAACTCCTTGCTGCCGGGTTGTTTTTGTTACAGCCCTGAGCATAAGTTTTACGAAGTTATCGTCATTCTCATATACCAGTATTCCTGCATTTTCGGGCTGGGACGGGGTTCTTGAGCAAACCAGCTTAGTTTCAATAGTCCAGTCATTATTTGCACTCTGCAGAATAATGTTCTTTGCATTGTTACTCCTTTCTGAGACATCTCCCTTTTCACTTGTTATTGTGAGCGAACCGGAATTATCAGTAAGGTTGTAGGCTGCCTTATTCTCCCTGATCCATTGCCACTGGCTTCCGACTGTGGCACCATTGAACTCGTCGCTCACTGACTGAACATCAAAGTTCAGATAGTATGTGTTCTTTTCAAGAGTACTGTTGTCAATATACCTGACTACTGCAGTTCCCGGCAGTCCCCCGGCCTGTTCAACTTCAACAGCAATATCACTGACCATCGCTGTGGCTTTTACTGCCGGAATTCTGGCATTGCTTTTCAATAGATAGCTATACGCTTTTACATCTTTGTTAAATCCCTCGATTTTCTTCCCGTCAACAGTAATTAATTTTGGACTCAGATCAGGCATCACCTTAAGCGGGTAACTGTTTGAAACTGTTTTTCCGTTTATAGTAACACAGGCAAAAATCGATACAACTCCGGGACCTTTTGCAGTCACCAGACCTTTATCATCAACACTTGCCACCGTGGGGTTATTGCTCTTGTATGTTACCTTAGCCTCTTTGATATTATAAAAACTATCGTCCGACATTGATGCTGTAACACTTGTCTGCACTGTATTGCCCGGCCTTAAAACAACTTTGTTGCATTCGGCTACGACTGTCTCAGGCACAGAATTAATAGTGCCGTTCATTGTGGCTTCCAATTGTCCTTTGATATCCTTTGAGGAGGCTCCTACTTCAAAGATGTACCTTCCCTGGTCGAATATCATCCTGTCGTTCTTTTCATCCCAAAACCAAAGGTCGGAACAATTAACCTCTATCGATACTGTTTTTGTCTGACCGGCAGGAATTGAAACTCTCTTAAAACCCCTGAGCCTTTTTATCGGTCTTTCAAGCGAGGCAGGAGCGTCTGGTGTCTTCACATAAACCTGTACAACCTCGTCTCCATCAATGCCGCCGGTGTTTTTAACGTCGGTTGTAATTGTGATCTTATCATTTGGAGTAATGCTATTTCTGCTTATTGTGAAGTTGCTGTACCCAAATGTTGTATATGAGAGACCAAAACCGAATTCATAGGAAACATCCTTGTTGAAATACATGTATGTTCTTCCATTTTTGCCTTGTCCTCCTCTTAATGTATAGTCATTGAATTCAGGCAGGTCATTTATTGATTTATACCAGGTGAGACTGGTTTTTCCACCGGGGTTAACATCACCGAACAGTATTTTTGCCATTGCCGTTCCCTGTGCCTGTCCGTTATAACCAGTAAATAGCATTCCGGGGACATTCGGGTTATTCTTAAACTGTTCAACCTCAACAATACCCATGCCCTGAATAACAACAATTGTATTCGGGTTAACTGCAGCTACTGCATTAATAAGCTCATTCTGGTTCCCTGGCAGGGCAATTGAAAACCGGTCAGATTCTTCTCTCCCTGTTGTCTGGTCGGTTCCGACAAAAATAACTGCAACATCGGCTGAAGCAGCCATATCGAGGGTTTCTTTATCAGTAGCCGGCACTTCAGCTGCATGGTATACCAGCACTATGCTCTGTGGCCCTGTTATACCCAGTGAATTAATTTTTACCGGAATGGTCCTTGATCTTCCTCCCCAACCAAATCCACCGGTTTGAGGAGTCCCTGTAATTTTTTGTGAAGCCAGAATGTTTCCGGTTGCAGAACCAACTCTTACATCGAGGGTACCACCATCGCCTGTTACCGTCATGTTAAACCGGATTGAATCGACGTTGGTGATATCGACATTATTGTACATTGTCCAGTCACCATCCTTAATACCTCTGACTGATGCTGCTCCAAAGCGTGCAGAGGTAATTAAGCTGCCTGATGATGCATCGAATTTTGTTGCATCATATTGTTTTAATACACCACCCTTTGCTACTGTTGTAAAACCGACCATGTTAAAGAAATCGGTTCTTTTGGTGGTATTACCACCTGATTTGGAAACAACCTCTATATTCAGCTTGTTCTCAGCTATATAGTTTTTTATACCGGCAAGAGGTGTAATTTTGTATCCTGGCTCAGCCTCTCCTGAATAATCGCCAAGCTCAACCTTATCGGCTTGCGGGCCAAGTACTGCGATCTTTTTAATCTCTTTCCCGTTAAGCGGCAAGGCTTTCTTTCCTGTTTTTGTAACAACGGCATTTTTCAGCAGAACAGGAGTCTTTGCAGCAATCTCTAACGCAAGGTCATTATGCGATGGATCGTTTATTATACCTGGTTTAATCCCTGCAAATGGAACAATATTCTGGGGATCAAATTCACCAAGACGCATTCTTACTGTAAAAATATTCACAAGCGCCTTATCCATATCATCTTCTGTGATTAATCCTTCATTAAGGGCCAGAAGGGCACTTGTCTGGAACACGCTTCCACAATCAGTATCGACACCCGATTTAAGACCCATTGCTGCTGCCTCAGCCCTGCTTTTTGCATAACGGTGACCTGAAAGAATATCTGATATTGCATCGCAGTCGCCTGTTACGTATCCATCCAGTCCGTATGTTTTCTTTGCAATAGTGTCGACATAAAATTTACTTGCCGACATAGGAGTTCCGTTTACAGCACTGTAAGCTGTCATTATTGACGGAAGCCTGTCCTTCTCAATAAGGGCTTTATAGGGGGCAAGGTAAAACTCTCTCATATCACGGTCGTCCATATTGGCGCTTCCGGTATGACGGTTATACTCGGTGTTGTTTGCGAAGTAGTGCTTTCCGCAAGGCACTGCTTTTAAATAAGTTGGATCATCACCCATGAGTCCGCGGATGAAACCGCTGCTTATAAGTGAAACATGGAAAGGGTCCTCACCGAATGTTTCGGCCGTTCTTCCCCACCGTGGGTCCCTGGCAGGTTCAACAACCGGGGACCAATAGGTAAGTGTAAAAATGAGATCATGGTTAAAACCTCTTGCCTCATCGGCAATCACCGATGTTTCACGTTTTATCAGTTCTGGATCCCAGGTGGAGCCAACTGCAACACTATTGGGGAATGAAGTGGCTGTCTTTCCGCTGTTATTATTTCTGCCCATAATTCCGTGAAGGGCTTCTCCCCACACATCATATTTATTAACCCGCAGTCGGGGGATAGGAGGCATTGTATTACCAAGCTGACTCTGTTTTTCTTCAGGGGTCATCCTTGATACAAGATCAGCTGCCCTCTCCTTAAAAGAATATGAAGTGTTAAGGTAAATTGGTAACTTCTCATTCCCGCTGCCAGGTATAAAAGCTGTTATACAAGCAAAGCAGAAAATTAAAAAAGCGATTCCGGCAATTTTCATTTCTATATCAGTTAATCTGTTTTTGTTTAAAAATACGGATAATAAAGTTATTTAATTATATGAGCACTGATCACAATGAATAAATTATCCATTCTGACAATTTTAAAAGGATCCCCATTTCGGTTGGAATGACATTCTGATTATGAGATGCCTTGGAAGAAGTAGCGATTTTCATGCTGCTATTTCCACCATGTTTCTCCCTCAGCCAAATATTTTTCTTTGATCAGTTTTTCATTTAATTCAATACCAAATCCGGGCCTGTCACTCAACTGAATGTGCCCTTTTACGATCATATCTTTATCGTAACCAAGGACATCAGGATCACCGTTAATCCCTTTCCCGGCGCGGTTCATTGGATTGTTTATAAAAGCTTCATGTGCTACAAATTCACGAACAGTTGCAGCAAAATTAGCTGAAGCGATAGTGGCAATCGGGCTGGCAACATTATGGGTACAGACCGGGATGTAGTATGTCTCAGCAAGGTCGGCAATTTTCTTAGCTTCCAGAAGTCCTCCAGCCATTGATACATCAATTTCGATCATATTAACACCCTGATTTACAATAAAAGGACGGAAGTCATCCCTTGTATATAAATTCTCTCCCGTGAGTATGGGAACCGGTGATTTCTCTGTCAGTTTGACCCACTGTTCATTATAGGCGATCGGCAAGGGGTCTTCCAGCCAGATGGGACGCATAGGGGCCACAGCATTTGCAACACGTAATGCACTGTCAAAATCAAACTCCCAGTGGCAATGAACAGCTATATCAAATTCAGGCCCTAATGCTTCCCTCATATTAAAAAAGCCCTTTGCAATTTTGTCTACTTCAGTGTTTGAGAGCCTGCGGTTATCAAGCCTGTTCCATGACTGATTCCTGTTGATATCACTCTTGCATGCTGTCCAGCCCTGACCTGACATCAATGCTGCAAATTCTTTGCATGAATCCATGTCCAGCATATTTCGGGGACGGGAGGATGCATAGGCCCGGACTTCGCTGACATGACTGCCTCCCGATAAAATCTTGCGAACAGGTTGTTCGGTAATCTTTCCGATCAGATCCCACAGAGCCATTTCCACTCCCGTTATTGCATGAGTTGCAATTCCATGATTTCCTCCGTAATATGAAGTGCGGGTGCTCATCTTAAAGACAAGAAAATCCAGATCGAGAGGGTCCTTTCCCATTAAAATGGGTTTACAGACATTTAATACGATATCTTTAGCACCAAGGCCATTCTCGTCGTGATGACATTCTCCAATCCCTGTCAACCCGGCATCGGTGGTTATTTTGACAAGGGGGCTTACCCGCATACCTATTCTTGTCCGGACACATTGCACATCAGTGATCTTAACTTTCCCTTTCAGAGGATTTGCAAAAAGGTCAAAAGAGGGTAAAAAGGCCATCAAAGGAACTGTGATAGCTGCATTTCTGATAAAATTTCTTCTCTTCATTTATACAGATTAGATTCGGATGTAAATATTCTTTCAGTTGTTACAATTGGTTTTTTCAAAAGAAAATAGTACTTCTTGTTTAATGTTTTCGTTATTTCCATTCATCAAGCTTTTCAAAATAACAAGAGAGAAAAAAATTACTCTTCTTTGGGAGCATCCTGAGGAGTATCCAGGTGCGTCTCAATCTCCTGGATAACATCATCAATATCGATGTTCTCCTGAGCGCCATCATTCGACACACCCTTATCTTTTTCCGGATCATTTTTTGGTGCCAGATCCTGTTTCTGCCTGAAACGCCGTTTCATGACTATGCGGATTTCAAGTTAACGCACTTATCCATGCCAACAACCTCAATACCCTCATTCTCAATAAACTCGCTCAAAGGTTCCTCATGGTCTAAACCAACATTTTGCCTGAATACCAGATCAATGGCATCAAGTAAATCCTGCACCTGCATTCCACCAGGATTCTCTTCCGGATGATCAGCGTCGCGGCGGATAGCAAGTGTTGTTGCTTTATCTACAATACCAGCAATCAAAGCACCATTGACAATATGCCTGAGCAGAAAATACTTCGGCGTCTTTGGATCCTTACGATCAAATACTGCATAGTATTTGTACTCATCAGAGAATAAGCGTCTCGCAGCAGCAGCAGCAAAGTCTTCCTTCTTCAGACCATCTGCGACCGGCACTCCTTTCAGATGAATATTGAATATTTCTCCGGCACTCTCTAACGTCGGTCGGGAAACATACACCTTAACATCAACTCTGCCATCACGAACGACTGCAGGATCGAGAATATCTGCCCTGTTAGTTGCCAGCAAAACAAGGGCACCCGATTCCTCCATACCGCCCATCTCCGCCAGAAACGTTGGGACAGTGGTACTCTCAATATCAGAACTGATACCTGAACCGCGCCTTCGAAGCAACGCCTCTGCCTCATCTATGAAAATAATGGCAGGAAAGCCATAATTCTTTTTGTGCGCTTTAGCTCTGGCAAACAGACTTCTGATAGCCTCCTCTGATTTACCGAGCCACATTTCCAAAAGTTCCGGACCCTTGACATAAATGAATCCTGACTGCATAGCCTCCTTAGCTTCTATTCCATACATCTTAGCTAAAGCGGTTACGATAGCCATCGCAAGTAGCGTCTTACCGCATCCGGGAGGGCCGAAAAGCAACGCGCCTTTCACAGGCTTCTTGTGATAATACTCATAGAACCTCTTGAACTGGTGCGGCCATTCGATGATTTCACGCATTATCCGCTTTGCCTCTGACAAACCACCAACGTCGTCCCAGGTAACCTCTTTCCAGTCATTCAAAGTGTAAGTCGTCTCAATATTCCCAAGATTCCTGATGATAATTGTATTAAAGAGATCAAGCACGACGCGATCCCCTTTTTTCACATCAGCAAAGCGACCCTTGTAAGCGACCGATTTACCGCTGCCAATGGCCACTTCACAACTCTCATCATCGACAATTTCAGTGATTATACCAATGTTCCCGGCGACAATACCTTCAGTCTTGTCCACTATCTGCTTCGTGGAAGGTGATAGTCTGACCATATCGCCCGGTAACAATTTGCCATGCAGGTGATTAGGGAAGATGACTTCCACGAGTCGTCCTTCAAAGTGCAGAACTGCTGTGCCGTAACGGTCGCGGTCCATAGCATCACGATCCTTCAGAAGGAGATCATCAGTTAAGTAATCACCTTTCTTACCATCAGCAAACTCGACCGTCACCAACCCACGTTTCGGTTTGGCTTTGATCTCACCTTCGGCAATAGACTCATGCGCTCGTCCGCTCTCAGGTCTAATGCGGACTATAAGGCCAATTTTATACTCATTATGACCTGCATTGTCCCTGAAATAATTGCCATGATCAGCCCAAACACCAGGATCATTCATATACGTCTTAATAACCGTGGCCAAAGGGAGCGGTTCCCTGGTGAGCGCTTCGAGCATGTCGCGTTGTTCAAACAGTTTCTCTTTGGCTTTCGCCAGAGTAATTGTCATCGCATCGACTTTCGTCCGAAGATGGCTGATTTGTTTCTGAAGCTCATCATTGTTAGTCATAAGCGGATTATTTTTCTCCAAACTTTCTCACGGAGCACAATGCGTCCTCATGCTGGATATTAAACTCTTCAATATCATGCAAGTGAGTAGGATCTAGCCCTGCGTGGCGAATGCCCTCCATGATATCATTGAATTGTTTAGTATGCTTTATTGTAGTAGGTCGGGGTTGTGGCCAGGGAACCTTTATATCCTGTAGTATTTTTGACCCGTCCTGTCCACCATTCTTATAGTACTGAGACAACACAATAAGCCTGGTGCCCATAAAGATAGCCTCTTCCAGGTCATGCGTAATGAACAGGATTGTCTGCTCTGTCTGCCCCCATAGTTCCTGGATGAATATCTGCATAGCCTCACGAGTGCCTACGTCCAACGCACCCAAAGGTTCGTCCATAAGCAGGATTTGCGGCCTCATAATCATCGCCTGAGCAATGGCCACACGCTGCCGTTGTCCTCCTGATAACTGGTGAGGGTACTTGTACGCGTGCTCCAGTAATCCAACTTTATCCAAAAAAAGATCAGCTTCTTCACGAAACTTCCTCACTTTCGTCCGATAGAAAAAAGGAAATATTTTCCTGAGGTAATTATCCGCCAGGTTAAATTGCTCCAGCTCCAAACCAAACATCACGTTATCCCGGACGTTCATGAAATCGAATAATGAGTACTTCTGGAAGACGATACCACGACGGCGATCAGGGCGCTTAATGAGTTTCTCTTCCATAGCAGCTATGCCCTGGCTAGGTTTTTCAGATCCCAGAACCATGCGGAGCAATGTTGACTTACCACATCCGGTGGGACCCACAATGGTGACAAATTCTCCTTTACGGATACGCAGGCTGATATCATTAAGTATGACTCGTCCACCATACTCCTGGTAGGTGTTGAACAATTCTATAACGTACTTCCTGTCAATGCATTTTTCCATAAAATACAACTATTACTTGTTCAACCACTGATATTGTTTTTTAATCCAGGCACGAAATGCCATGTCGACCATGAAAGCCAGCATACTAATCCAGACAACATAAGGAAAGATAGTCGCCATATCCATGTACCTGCGGACGACGAAGATACGATAACCGATGCCTGCTTCCGCTGCCAGTGCTTCGCCGGCGATAAGAAACAGGATGACTGCTTTGAAGTTCAGACGTACGGTATCGAGCACTTTAGGGATTATTTGTGGAAATATAATCCTGAATACAATCTCCGGCTGGCTTGCTCCCAGAGTCATGCCCTTGACAATCTGCTCATCATGCACTTCTTTAACCTTGAGATAGGTGTCAAGAATTACAGTAGGAGCAACGCCGATTACTATTAACGCGATCTTTGCAGTCTCTCCCAGACCGAAGATGATGAACAGTATCGGCAAGACCGCTAATGCTGGTATCTTATCAAAGAATAATACGAATCTATATAAAACCTTCTCTGCATAGGGGAATGCACCCATAAATAATCCGGCATAAATGCCGGCGAAAATGAAAACCATGGCTATGAGAATACGTTTGCCGCTTGCCTTGGTATCCTGCCAGAGGAGCGATTCTCCCTGCTTCAGATAGGCACGGGTGGCACCGTTTTTCCATAATTCCCGCTTGTTACCGAACTTCCCATCGGTAAAAGCTTGTTTATCGCGATTACGCGCCTCCCGGTAAGTTTTGGGTATGTCATTTTTGATGACTTCTCCATTCGCATCGTACTCATCTTTGATCTTCACCTCAAAAACAGTTTTTTTGAAACCGTTCCACAACTGTTCGCCGGTTGGAACAAGCTTATCCTGAGAGTTCTCCGCGTGCCTCTCAACGGCAGTATTATAATACAGCTTAATGCAGACGAGGAAGATAACTAATGAGAGCAGGAGCGAGATGCGCTTACCAGGTGTAGTTCTGAGCCTGTAGAAATTCTTAATCATTTCCAGGAACTCCTTGCCCAGATCGGCAAGGACTAAAGCAATGAAACGCGGTAAGCGCTTGATTGCTTTCAGTATTTTTCGCAGGAACCCCTTCAGCCACTGCACCATGTCCATGAATTTAAGTTTCAAACGCAAGGAAAACATATTTTGATTTGTATGCATATATCAAATTGGCTTTTCGGGATTTAAGGTAAATGTGTTATTTAGATGCTCCCTGCATGTAGCTGGCATCGTATATGAGCAAGATTTTGTTCTGGTTTCCGATGACTGTGCCGTCGGAGAACTTGATACCCAGGTCATCAGATTTTACGCCTGTTCCGAGCAACTCGTACTTGGAGCAGAAATTGCGTACCCGGCGCATGTTAGTCTTAATTTCCTCGCCGTTCATATAAGCAACAGCGTCCACGGCCTCATAAAACATGGCAGTGGTCTTCAGTTGGTTCTGATACTCTATCAAGCTCGAACCGCCAGCCTTAGCCATATCTTCCAGTGCACCTTTCCCTTTGTCAGTCCTTGAGGACATTACATCCATCACTTCAAACCAGGCACCTGCAAGGGCTTTACCTAGCTCAGGATTAGCTTGCAATATCTTGGTTTTTACAACCATCAGATCGAGTATTTCACCTGGAATTTGGGAGGAATCAAATATTTTCTTAACGCCGGGGGTCTTCATGATTTCCATTACCAACGGATTCCACGTCACGACAGCTTCCTGATCTTTATTGGCGATGAATGCCGGGCCGATATCGCTGTCGCTAACGTTGACGATTTTTACATCGTCATCAGTCATGCCATTCATGTCTAATGCACGCGACAACATATAATGAGAGACGGAGAACTGGACAAGATTTACCTTCTTACCTTTGAGTTGAGGGATGGTCAGGTTGTTCCTCACGATCAGGGCATCATTACCATTGGAATAGTCACCGACAATGATTGCAGAACACGGTATGCCACCAGCTACCGGGATAGTTAAGCAGTCCATATTCGTCATTACGCAAGCATCTACTGAGGGTGTGGTGAAAGCTTCGATAGAAGGCATATAGTCCATCCGGACCAGCTTAATCTTAATGCCATACCTGGCAGCCCATTTGTCCATGATGCCTGAAGTTTTAGCATACGACCAGGGATTCCAGCCAGCATATATAGACCAGACAACGGTGAACTCCTTCGGTGCTTGAGAGGGTACTTCCTTCTCAGGAGCAAGGTAGGTAAAGGAACTCATGGCCAAACCGATAATAATCAGCGATACGGTAATTATTACTACAAGTGGATTTATTATTTTTTTCATCTTAATACTGAATTTTCTGATTGTTTGTTATAAAAAGTTTATTAATGTCAGATTTCATCATCTGCGGTGATGTCCACGAACGCTTTCTTTCTGACTGCTTCACCTTTCTCCATTCTTTCGATGGTATCCCGTCCTTTCTTCGTCAGGTCTTCCAACTTGCCAATAGATTCCTTCATGCCAGCTAAGGCATTAATTCTGAAGGTGGAAAGGTCGTCAACAGCTTCATTCAGTTTGGTGAACGCGCTTGCCAGGACCTCCACAGCGATGGATGGATCAGCAGCGCCTTTCTGGATCTCAACGCCCTGGGTCTTCAAGGTCTCTGCATTACCTACAAGTATCTTCTCAGTGATCTCCTTCGTTCCTTTGACTGCCTCGAGTACAATGCGCTGCTTGTTCAGGGCGAACTGCGCGGTCACTCCGACACTTAAAGCAACGGTAGTGATAGTCACGCTGCGTTCAACACCTTTGATGAGCTCTTCGTTGTTTCTGATAAGCAAGTCGTAGGTAATGACTCCCTGCTGGTTCACATTCAACGCGGTCTGCAGGTCGATAATACGTTGTCGCAACGGGAAGAGAACTTCCTCCTGGAGGAAACGGTACTCCTCAGGCTGTTCCTGCTGGTTCATCCCGCGGAGCTTCGCCTCGAACTTCTGATCAAGCACCTGACCGACTTTAATAGCATGGGAAAGGCCATCAAGCGTTTCCCGTAAAGACTTTTTGTCCATGCCGAGGATATTGTTGTCATCCTTCAACCCTTCCTTTCCTGCAAGCAAACTCTGTGTAATGTCTTTCAACACGATGCTCCCTTTTTCATACCTTTCCAGGTACCTGCTTATGGGGTTCTTCTTACCTATAATTATTCTGAAGAACTTGGCGGTAGCGCTTGTCGGAGCTGTGAGGTTGTACTGGTGAGGATTCAATACTTCGACCTCGTTCCTCAGTAATAGAAGGTCTTTGGCGACAGTGCCTCCATCCTGTGTCTTGGCAAGCATCTGCATGGACTGATCAAGGATGGCGTTGTGATTGCTCAACCTTGCCTGATGCTTCATGCCAAGGTCGTTGATGCACCTTTTCTTCTGCTCCTCGTTATATGTGCCGTTGAAAAAGTTGTCAATAATGGAGTTGGTCAGCTGGTCAATTTTTGGATCGATGACTTCCTTCTTATCTTTGGACAGACCGAGTTGCTCTTCGAGTTCCTTTTTGAGTTCGGCCTCAGTGGGGACATTATACTCAGCTTTTTCGATGTTATTTAAATCCTGGGCATGTTCCTGCAACTTTTGTTTAAGTTGTGGGTCTACTTTTTTTTGTTGTTGTTTGCTCATTTTACTTATGGATTTATATGTTTTTAATGTGAAAACTTGTATGACAGCTGTGCCATGCGGTGCAGTTGCTCTATCGATGCTTCCATGTCAAGCTGGCTTTCATTGTTTGCTGATCGTTTGATATCCTGTATCTGTACGATAGCTTCGTCCAGCTTGCTTAAGGCTTCTTCGTTCTGAGCCATCAGGTTCTTAATATCTTGCTGCTGGTCCTGGTACTGTTGCCTGCTTTGCAGCAATGAGCTCAGTTCTCTTTTCGTCGTGGCGTCTTGCTCTCTATTCTCAAACCTCTGCAGGCTACGCTCGATATAATCCATGTCGATAGCATCAAGTGTTTTGTGGATCAGCAATACATCATTAAGATTATCGATACCCGAGAGGAATACCTCTTGCGCAATCGTGTAGTACCGGTTGTATGTCAGCTGGTTCTTATCAGGGAATTTCATATCGAGGATTTCAATGAACACCCTGATCTTAATCTGGAACTGCTCGAGTTGCTCGCACGCATGTTTGTTGCCGTATGCTTCAAGCGATCGCTGCAACTCGTTACGACGGCGTTCGGTATCATCATCAAGTAGTTGCCTCAGGTAGTCCCGGTATTGGTCAAAGAACTTATCTCCTTTAAAGAATCGCTTCCACGCCCATGTCCCTCCTCCGAGCAAGAGTGCTCCCCCGATGATAGGTATGCCAACTCCTGTGCCGAGGAGAATAGCAGTCAGAATCCCAACAGGAATGGCTCCGATACTCGCGCCTACGAACCAATTGTCCATGATGGACTTGTTGAGCGCCTTGATGATAGCTTTCTCTTCAAAGTCCTCTATTCGGGGCGTGAATACTGCTTTCTCCTCTTGTTGTTTATAGCTACCCGGGCGTGCCATGTACAAATCTAATTTCTCATTGTAACAGGATGAACTCTACTCGTTGCATCCGCAACCGGTAGGCTCGTTCCGATTCACCATTTTTGCGTTTGGGAAGTCGTTCTGCTCCGAAGCCTTTTGCCAGGATACGATCTTCGTCAATGTTGTACACGGCAATCAATTGCTGTCGCACAATATCCGCTCTTTCCTGTGATAGTTTCAGATTAGCTTCAGCGTCGCCGTAACCAGTGTGGCCTGCGACCAGGACACGATAATTTGGGTAGTTGTGGATGAGCTTCTGTGCAACGTTATCAACAGTCTCTTCACCATCATTGTCCAATCGGCCGATACCACTTTTGAAAGTTATGTTCTCTACCCGCATTGTCCCTGATTCCTGTAACTTTTCCCATTGATCTTTGCTCAACGCTTCGAAGTCCCTGACATTGTCTGACTTTTTACCGACAGGAGCGACTGCCGTCGAAGCCAATCCTTCGATGAATGTCCTGTTCAGGATCTCGTATGGGTTATCCACTTCGATATCTTTTTTCATCAGGCGGTTGACGTCGTTCCAGGCGTAGATAGTCTTCACCAGACCTTCATCAGCGTATGATCCTGCATCAGACACTGCCTGGATGCCGAACATAAGGTGAGCATTCTCCTGTAAGTCATACCACTTGATATTGTCAATGAATGAAGGCACCATAGTTCTCTTAGCGCCGGTCACTGACCTTAATTCATCGAACATCTCTTCCTTCCGCGCCATGTAGTAGTCCACTACCTCGAAATAAGTGCGGAGGATCTCTCTGACTTCCTCTTCCTTGTTGTTCACGTACTTCCTGTTGAAGACGAAAACGTCAACAATATAGTTGCGAAAGTTGTCTGATCCCCATATCTTCTTCATGCCCAGGTTATCGATAGCGTTTGAAACATCCGGCTCCCACATAGTATAAATCCGCTGGCCTTTCGCCGGATCGTTTTGGTCAGCTTTTGCTTGTTTGTAAACGGCTTCCGAACCGCTGGCCTCGATCATCCAATCCTGTCTGCCCTGCAGCTCGTCAAGATCGAAGTTGGTGATGGTCAGATTGACAAGGTCCTCACTAGGCGAGTCAGGTGTCACTACGATCTTGATCTCGCTGTCGTTGAGGTCGTTGACCTTAAGGAATGGGAAATCCTTGAACACGAGTATTGCATCAGCTCCGCGGGATTCGGAGATAGCTCCTGAGATGACACCCGGATACTTATACTTGTATCCGTGCTCAATATAGGAGCTGATTGGCAGTACAATGAAATCATACTCGCTATCATTCAGTTTTTTCAGACGGTCAGCATATGCCCCGCCGTCGTCAGTGAAATCGAGCACGATACCTTTCCTTGCCAATCGTTTCCTCATCTCTGTCGACTTGATGAAGGCGTAGCCGGCGTAGCTATCACCTGCCCAATGCACGGTGCGTGTGGCACCTCCTGAATCGGAGCTCTTCGTTCTTTTGATCCCATCGAGCCATGTTGTACCGAAGTAGATGCTGAGCACGACGATGGTTCCGAGCAGCATGAAAACGATTATACCTTTTGATCTGTTATTCATAGTTTTAACCTGCAAATTTTTGCGTTAAAATACATAGTACTCCCAAAGGAGATGCCCTGTTTCCTCGCTCAGCGGTTAGTGCTATCAGCTTTGTACAGGTTTTCATCAAACAGGTTTGCGTCAAACACGTCCGATTCAGCAGTCGCCTCAACTAATGCCTCCTCCAGTTCCTCATAGTTGTTCGCGTCACGGTAGGAGAGTGAGTACTTCTTCAATGTGTGCGATTTATTCATGCACAAGCCTATCGAATATAGTCCAATGAACCCATGCTGGGCGAGGTAGCTACAAGGTTGCTTCAGATCAATTCCTGTCTGCTCTCCATCGGTGATAATGATAATGCGGTATGTACCGTATCCCAGCTGTTTCTTGTATTGCTCGACAATCTTGTCGACACTAGCTGAGAGCGCTTCTCCAAGTGGTGTTCCTCCGGATGGATGCAGACTGTTTATGATTCTAAGGAACTCCTCCTTGTTGCCAGAAGCAATTGGAAGTGCTTCAGCATAATCGACCCCGCTTCGTGTACCGAGGAGCATTAAGCCGATGTTCACGTCATCAGGTACGTTCTTCATGAATCTTGTAACAGCTTCTTTCGCGCCATCAATTTTCCTTTTCCCTGAGCACTTTTCACCCATACTACCGCTCATGTCGAAGACGAAGTAAAAATTGGACGCGGTTGAAGCGACACCTGCTGTTTCATCGAAAAGAATAGATATCTGGGGTGTTTCTGACTCCGGGACTTCCTGCACTGACTGAGCTCCTTGTCGGCCTCCTGGTGTCGATTGGACGCAGGAACTGACGAGAAGGACAAGCACACTTAAGTTTATGATGTCTTTCATGATAATTATACCATAATGGAATACTTACTTGTATATTGACGGGTCGAACCGGATGGATTCGGATTCGAGTTGCTTGACTCTAAAAACAACGCGGAAATTCTGTTTCCACTCTTCCTGAGTTCTTGGCTGCGTGAATTTGGGCGACTCGATACCTCTACCAACAACAGTAATCTGTGAAGCGTCGAATGTGATTCCTGATTGTTTGCAATAAGCGAGGAAGCTTTTCTTCACGTTTTCAGCTCTATCCCTGGAGAGGTTCTTTGCCACCTGCTCGATCTGTGCAACTTCCTGGCTGCTGGCGCCGCTTTGTCTTGCCTTCAGAACCCCTCCTCTGTCTGAATGTCCTTCAATAACGACGATGGCACCACCATAGGTCTGAGCGAGCTTTAGCGCTTCTTTGAAGTCTCCGGCGTAGTTGGCAACCGCGAAGTCTTCCTGGTTCGGTTGGAAGTAGATTTCTACGTTGAAAAGTGTTCCTTCTGATTCCCATGTTGTAGCTTCAGCCTTGATTTTGTTCTCGACAACCTGTGAGACTTTCTTCTCATCAAACCTCGGAATTATGGTGCTCGCTCCTGCTTTAGCGTACCTGAGGTCCGGAACGAATGCGCTATAGTCCCAGTTAGCGCTTAAGACGTTAGTTGCAGAAGTAAGCACTCCTATAGTAATAAATGCTTTCTGAATCTCTGCGTCAATTGTCTTTTGGTTCCTTGTAGTTTCTTGCCCGACGAAAAAGGCTACGTTACCGGCGTGGCCGACGAATTCACATCCTCCTTCAAGCATAGGCTCGACATCTTTAGTCGCGGTGGGCGTGCCAAAGAATAGCTCTGATGACCTGCTAATCACCTTGTTGTACTCACCCATTTTTGAGGCTTTAGATTTCAAGAGGTCACGAAGACCTTCTTCTGCCTGCATAAGCGCGAGGGTGAGCTTCTGTATCTCGTTCCTGTGGGTGTCAAAGTAGTCTTTCCTAACTGCGTAGACGTCTGCAATGATACGGTTCGCTGACTTCGTGGTCAGCCCGATCGTGGCTCCTTTGACTGATCCTTCGCTGCCAGTACCGGTGGTGCCGCCAGAGGTCAGGTTGAGAGCATCAGGTATGATGCAGAAGACTGCGTCCAGGGTTGGATCTGCCACGAATGCTTCTACTGGATTGTTGTTCGTGCCATTATCGTTCAGAGTAAGCTCTTCGAGGTATTTGAAGTTGATATTCTCAAGTTTTCTTTTGGCGCTGGTGAAAAGGTTGGCAGCATAGTCCATGTGCGGTCCATAGAGCTGCAGGGCGACGTTCCTGGCATTATTGATGTTTTTGCCTGCGCGGAATACGACTGCGTCATCGCCATTCGAATAACTGATCTGGTAGATCTCCACTAGCTCAATACCGGCTGCTTTAAACGCGTCGCTGGCCATTTTTATCATACCCTTTGTTCCTCTCAGGTATGGTGTTTCACCATTGATGCAGCGTTGCACCTGATCTTTGAAATTATCCTCATTCCGGAGAGTGAATTCGAGGTCGTTTTGTTTGAAGATGCCGTTAATCTCAGCATAAACCGTTGCAATGTCGCCTCCCCAGGTAATAGTGGGTAAGGTCATCGCACCTGATGTGCGCACAGGTTTCAGTACAGTTGAAACTACCTGTGACATCGGTTTTAACGGGACATATTTGACCTGTGCATGGAGTGCAATAGTGATGACCAAAAGTGCTGTTACTATTACAATTCTGCTGAAAAAAGATGGATTTTTCATAATTAAAACAATTTCATTTAATTGTTAGAAATGAATTCTTTATTTATCTGTTGGATGATTTGAATTTAAGGATTATCTAAAAATGATGGGAATGTCATTTATGCATATTCTAATATTGATAAAATGAATAAAATCTTAATCGTAAAGTTAAAGTATTTTCAAAATATTAAGCTCTATTACAATAAAGTTACTTCTACTTTCTCAATGGCTCTAAATCTCCCCTGAAGGGGGGATTGTGGCAGCAGTTATGA
>JBAVOD010000163.1:0-9920 GCA_049691735.1 Bacteroidales bacterium | reverse complement strand
GTTTTAGCGTCAAACCTGCTAGCAACGAACCCGGGTGCATTATTATTGAGTACAAACTGTGTGTTCTCAAGAACTGTATTGAAAGCATAAGGCATTCCAACAGGTTGTGTCCAGGTACCGCCCCTCTGTATCGACCTGAAAACATCATATCCGCCCATGCTTATGTGACCTGCTGAGCTGAAGAGCAATGCACTGTTTTCAGGATCGTAGAATGGCGTATCTTCATCATAAGGTGTATTTATCACATTTCCAAGATTCACGGGCTTTTCCCATGATCCGTCAGCCAGATGTTGCGATGACCAGATATCAAGCTCGCCTTCGCCTCCGGGCCTGTTGGTTGAGAAATACATTGTCTTTCCGTCAGGAGTGATAAAGCCGAATGACTCCCAGTAAATCGAGTTTACATATTTCCCCACACTTTTTATCTTCGACCATGTTGTGTCTTTCCTCACGCTGTAATAAAGGTTCCCGTCGGCCCCGTCATCCATGAATAATATTAACATCCTGCCGTCGCCGGTGATTGAGTTGGTATAGAACCTGTTATAATCGCCAAGCTGTTTTGTAATATTATGGGGCCGCTGCCAGACCTTATCGACCTTGTATGAACAGAATAC
Source organism: Bacteroidales bacterium (assembly GCA_049691735.1). Taxonomy (GTDB): domain Bacteria; phylum Bacteroidota; class Bacteroidia; order Bacteroidales; family VadinHA17; genus LD21. Next base: position 9,306 of record JBAVOD010000163.1, on the reverse strand, counting down.
CTTTGTTTTACCCTCATTCTTTTCAGTAAAGATGAAGACGGAATCGTCTTTAGAAAGCACCGGGTTGCATGCTCCGGGATAGTCTTTAAGCCACGGCGCGAAATAATCAGATACTATTCTCAATGGTTTTTTCTTCATTTCAAGGGCATAGCGGCAGTCTCTTATCTGCAGATCGATAAAGTCCTCCTGATAATTGTTTGTCCCCGAAAGCCTCTTTTTAGCGTCGTTGAAATAAGTCAGGGCTTGTTGAAGGCTGTCGTTGTCATGAAAAGCAATTGCGAGGTAGAGGTAAGTGTCAACCGGGGCTCTATCGCCGGTCGATTTGTATTCTTTCTGGCTTGCCGCAATCCCTTCCGAAGCTTTCTTCAGAAGTCTAAGTGCATCAGCTTCACGGCCATCGAGGTTAAGATAGCATATGCCGAGTTTTGCAGCAAGGTTATAATTTTCGGGGTGTGTCTTCTCAAGTGGCTCGTAAAGTTCCGCTGCTTTCAGGTAATTCTGGTCATAATAATAATACATATCGGCATTCTGGAAGGCCTTCACGAACTCTTTGCCTGCCGGCTCCTGAGCTGTCAGTGAGATAAAGCCGGATAGAAGAAATATCGTGAGAATGATTTTTCGAATCGCGTAAAAGTCTTTCATTATTTTGAGTTTTTAATAATTGGCAACCTAATGAAATATCAGAAATGCTGAATTTTAAATTCCGGATTCAGACAAGCCGAGCTGTTTAATTTTTAATTATTACGCTTATCTCTCTGACAAAAGCGTCCCTGTATTCTTTCATCACTGCACTCTGCAGCACAATTTTTGCCTCCCCCGATGAAGTATACGTTCCGTAAAGGTAATGATACATGCCGTCAATTTCTTTAGCTTCCCTTATACCGCTGAGTCCCGGAAAGGTTTCTTTTATGTCAACCGGAACCGCGGTAGCCTTGAGCTGTATTGAGAAATATTTGTGGCTTCCCACAGGCATGTCATTATTCAGCTGCGTCACTTTTTTTATGAAGAGGTCGTTGGGATATCCTTTTGCAATAAGGTCATCCCTGTAGCGGTAAGCATCATCCTTTTCCCTGAATACGCCTGTTGTGTACCTATAGAATGAATCATTTGCATTATAAAAGATCTTGATATCAGAGACATATCGGAAGTAGCTGATATCTATCGGATTATAAAGGGCCATTACCTGGACTGTGTAAAAAAGTATCGTGGTATCGGAAGCATCATTATCGGTTATGTCCTTGACCTGGAGATCCTTAATAATTGTGGAATCAGCTACAGGAACTTCAGGGATATGTGACAGATCTAGTTTTTCATACTTAATCGTATCCGCAGGCTCCTGCCTGGCCAGAACTGGAGTGGGAAAGTCAATCAGGAATATATCCTTCTTTTTGTAGCCCGTCACCATTGAATAATATCCGCTCCTGCCGTCTGAGGCCGGCTGAAAGAACCTGTCATCATCAGTTGTGCTGACCGGGAATCCTATGTTTACCGGTTTGCCCCATGCGGTACCATTTTTGGTGCTTTTGAATATATCATAGCTTCCCATCCCGTCGTGTCCTTCGGAGCTGAAATAAAGAACGGAGTCGTTCCGGGTTATGAAAGGAGTGTCTTCATTATAGGGCGTGTTGATCTCAGGGCCAAGATTTACAGCAGGACCCCAATCGCCGGATGGTTCAAGGGCAGAGACATATATATCGAGGCTGCCGCTGCCGCCCTCACGGTTGCTGGTGAAATAAAGCTCTTTTCCGTCAGCCGAAACAGACGCGTGCGACTCGTAGTACTTGGTGTTGATGTTCGCGTTAAGCTTTCGTATCCGGGTCCAGCTACCATCCTTGTATTCCGAGCTATAGATATTTCCGTCATAATTGCCGGTCTTGTAGAGAAAGAGAAGAGTACCGTCGTAATTAAGGGAGCATGACGAGCAGTCTTCTCCCGACCCGAGCTGGTTGTTGATCTCTACCGGGGGCTGCCATTCACCGTTAATCTTTTTTGAGAACATTATTGCATTGTTGATACCGCGACGCTCCGTATAAACGATAGTATTGCCGTCAAAGCTTACAGCAGGATTTTCATTGATTGCCCCCTGGCTAAAACCGGACCCGAGGAGTGTTCTTGTCATATTGACCGGATTCTCCTGAAATGATATTGCATTCCTGCATGCCTGCATTTCCTGATCGATATACTCAATATTTTTCATACCTCCCTTGCCCGAGGTGTTCACTGCCAGTTTTTTGAATGTGGTGAGGGTGTTCAGTGCATCCTCAAGCCGGTTGTTTATCATATAGGCTTTCGCCAGAAAAAAATACGAATCGAGTGGTGCCCTTTTTTCCTTGAAAGAATTGATCCTGGCATCATAGCTGGAGTGTTTTACCGCCGATTCAAGGTACGGAATTGCTTTTTCCTTTTCACCCGGGATGTTAAGGTAGCAGATGCCGATCTTATACTGAACATTGTAGTTGTTGTCCTTTTCAAGCAAAAGGTAAAGAGGATTTGCCAGCTCATACTCTTCAAACAGAATGCACGATTCAGCCTGTGCAAATATCTTTTTCATCTCGGATTTGGACTGTGCAGTCGCTGAAAACGGGAGTAAAAGAAGCAGAACAGGTGCGGTCAGCTTTAGAAGCCGTCTAAATATTTTTGCTATGACCTTAATCATCATAACAAATATAAGAATTTTAGAAAACGCAACACGGTTATGAGCTTTTTTTCTCTGTACTTCGATCTGATTACCAAATTAAAGAACACTTTCTTTCAGGTATTTTTAGATCCGTCCTGCCTGATCAGGAAAGTTCAGGGGTATAATTTTCAAGTATTTCCTTTAACCGGTGCAGGAATTTTCCGGCGAGAGCACCGTCGATGACCCTGTGATCGTAACTCAGTGAAAGGATCATTTTCTGGCGGATTGCTATGGCATCACCTTCTGATGTTTCAATAACTGCAGGTACTTTCCTGACTGCCCCGGTCCCAAGTATTGCGGCCTGGGGCTGAACAATTATGGGAGTACCCGACAGGTTATCATAGCTTCCGAAATTGGTCAGCGTAAATGTTCCGCCAGTTATTTCATCGGGTTTGAGCTTGTTGTTACGGGCCCTTCCGGCAAGATCGTTGACAGCACGTGCAATTCCGGTAAGGCTCTTTTCGTTGGCATTCCTTATCACCGGAACTATCAGGTTCCCGTCAGGCAGGGCCGTGGCCATTCCTATGTTGATGTTCTTCCTTTTAATTATGTTGTTACCCTCGACAGATACATTGACCATCGGGATGTCGCGAAGCGCCCTGGCTGTTGCATCAATAAATATCGGGGTCAGCGTCAGCTTTTGCCCTTCTGCTGCCAGGAACTTTTCCTTTACCGAGTTTCTCCAGTTGAGAAGCCTGGTTACGTCAACATCAATGAATGAAGTCACATGAGGTGAAGTCCGTTTTGACATTACTACGTGCTCGGCTATGAGCCTGCGTACCCTGTCCATTTCGATTATCTCATCGCCCTGCTGTGTGAATTGTCCCGGAGCTTCCGTATCAGCTTTTACCTTTTTTTCAGGTTCCTTCACCTCCTTCTGAACTGCTTTTGCAACGGTTTCTTCGTGCGCGGCCTCCCTTGCCGGAGCTTTGGTTTCGGTTACCGGCCGTGGAGGGGGTCCGGATTTCTTTTTTCTCTCCTCACGGTATTTCAGTACGTCATCCCTGGTGATCCTCCCATCCATTCCGGTCCCGGTTATCGTGTCAAGCTCGGTGTAGCTGATGCCTTCCTGTGCGGCGATGTTCCTAACGAGAGGTGACAGGAATTTGCCTGAAGGTGTCCGGCTGCCGGCCTCTGAGGTTATTCTGACCTCTTTCTCCTCCTCCTGCTTTACTTCTTCTATTGTCTCCTTTATCCTTCCAACCTCTTTTTTCACCTTTTCCTGTTCTTCCGGGGTTTTTCTGACCTCACTCTCAAGTATCGCAATCGTTTCACCCACTTTCACAACTGATCCCTCGGTTGCGGTTATCTCTGCAATTTCGCCACCGGAGGGTGCCGGCACTTCAGTATCGACCTTATCGGTCGATATCTCAACCAGCGGATCATCCTCTTTTACCACTTCACCTGCCTTTACCAGCCATTTGTTGATAGTGGCTTCAATGACCCCTTCACCCATTGCAGGCAATACAATATTCAACCTTGCCATACTCTCTTTCTTTTGTTAATTACAATCGTGACATGCATTTTTTATATCCGGTCGCCTGCCCGGGGAATGGCGGGCCGGTGTATTCAGATCTATAAAAACAAGGGTTATTAAGTCTATTCGTGTATTCATCTCATACACTATAAACAACAGTGGGTCAATTATGTTTTGCCCCGGACAATCAGCGGTACGGCAATAATCAGGTATGACTCATCTCTTCTGCAACGACTGAAGCCAGTCTCCTGATTCCTTCTTCCGTTTCGTCATCTTTTGAATATGAAAAATTGATGCGCAGGGTATTACGGCCCGACCCGTTGCAGTAAAATGTCGAGCCTGAGACAAAGGCTACTTTTCGTTCAGCAGCCTTTGTGAATATTGAATCAGAGTCCATCCCCCCGGGAAGGGTTATGAAAAGGAACAACCCGCCCTGCGGCTCGGACCATGTAACCCCTTCGGGCATATACTTTCTGAGGCAGGACAGCATATGGTCGCGGCGCTGCCGGTACAGGGATATTGTTTTCTCAAGGTTTATTTCAAGAAGACCTTTTTCGATATACCTTGCAATTACCATCTGATTGAAAGGCGCGGTGCAGAGATCCGAGGTCTGCTTTGCCATCACGATCCTGTCGATGATAAGGGGGTGTCCCATCACCCAGCCCACCCTGAATCCGGGAGCAAAGATCTTGGAGAATGTGCAGAGAGTGATCACTCTTCCTGTCGTGTCGAGCTCATACATCATCTTCCGGGGCTCTCCCCCGAACCTGATCTCCCTGTACGGGCTGTCCTCAATAACAAGCAGATCGTGCCGGTCGGCTATGTCAATGATCTGCTGTCTCCTTTCTTCAGCCATCGTGATCCCAGTAGGATTCTGGAAATCAGGGATCAAATACACTAATTTTACTTTATGACCAAGATCCTTTAGCCTTATTATTGTCTCTTCGAGTTCACTGCTTTTCATCCCAGCCTCGTCAAGGCAGATGCCTTTCATCTTTGCTCCATAGGTGATAAAAGTGTTGATTGCCCCCAGGTAGGAGGGAAGTCCGCATAATACATAGTCGCCCGGATCGATGAAAATGCGGGCAGCCAGGTCGATTGCCTGCTGCGATCCGGTGGTGATGATCAGGTTTTCGGTCTTAAGGCTGATTCCCTGTTTATTATATCTTTCGACGAGCACCTGTCTGAGATGAGGATCGCCTTCGGTGATCCCGTACTGGAGACTTTCGGCCCCGTTCTTTTCAAGGATTTCCCCAACAATTTCTTTCAGGTCTTCCACGGGAAAGGTTTCAGGTGCGGGAAGACCCCCTGCGAAAGATATCATTCCGGGTTGCTGAAGAGCCTTAAGTATTTCCCTTATGGCTGAGCGTCTCATGCTTTTTCCGGAGGCTGACAGGAAGCGGTTTACAGAGGTAATCATTGATGGTATGGATTGCGGTTATTAATTGCCCTTCCAAGAGTTATTTCATCAGTATATTCGAGCTCATCACCGATTGCAACACCCCTTGCAAGTGTTGTCAGTGGAACATTGTAATCCTTAAGCCTGCGGAAGAGGTAGAAGTTTGTTGTATCTCCTTCCATTGTTGTCCTCAACGCAAGGATTATCTCCTTTATGCCGCCGCCTTTTACCTTTTCCTCAAGGCTGTCGATCTTCAGATCAGAGGGCCCTATACCGTCGACAGGAGAGATAATGCCGCCCAGCACATGGTATACCCCCCTGAACTGCCGCGTATTTTCAATAGCCATGACATCCTGTATGCTCTCAACCACACATACAAGCGACTTGTCCCGTTTCTCATCACTGCAAATTGAACAGACCTCATTATCGGAAATATTATGGCAGATCCGGCAGTACCGGATCTCGCTTCTGAGCTTGATAATGCTCTCGCCGAACCTTCTGACATCCTCGGGATTTCTTTTAAGAAGGTTCATTACGAGTCTGAACGCTGTCTTTCTGCCAATTCCCGGAAGTGATGCAAACTCGTTTACAGCATTCTCAAGCAGTTTTGAAGGATATTCGGAATAACTCATGTCGTACTATTTAAACAAAATTAGTGTAAAGACTACTCAATAGCTCCATAAGGAGTACATTTTTTCCCCTGCAAAGTTTTTAGTATCCTTGCAGATTATTCTGAAAAAATGGCTCCGTTCCTGATCCTGGGGATTTTTGCGGCATACACTCTTCTCCTTTTCACTGTAACCTGGATTACTGCCAGAAAGGCCGACAATCAGTCGTTTTATATTGGCAACAAGAAGTCACCATGGTTTGTGGTGGCTTACGGAATGATCGGTGCCTCCCTTTCGGGGGTGACATTCATGTCGGTGCCCGGCTGGGTAAAGGAAACCCAGTTCAGCTATATGGTGGTGGTATTCGGCTACCTGGTTGGCTATTTCGTGATATCGCTGGTATTGCTTCCGCTGTATTACAGGCTCAGGCTCACTTCGATATACAGCTACCTTGACCAGCGTTTCGGGTTCTGGTCATACAAAACAGGTTCAGGTTTCTTCATCATTTCACGAATTTTGGGAGCTTCGCTCCGTATGTTTCTGGTAATTAATGTGCTGCAGTTATTCGTTTTCGATGCCTGGAATGTGCCTTTCTGGGTGAATGTCCTGATATTCATTTTCCTTATCATCCTGTATACACTCAAGGGCGGAATAAGGACAATCGTGTGGACCGACACCCTTCAGACAACCTTCATGATCCTGGCCCTTGTCCTTTCGGTAGTATATATAAGCAGGCAACTGGGGACCCCGGTCTCCAAACTTATGTCGGATGTCAGCAACAGCCCCATCTCCAGGATGTTCATAACCGACTGGCATCATGAGAGGTTCTTCCTGAAGCAGTTTTTCAGCGGCATGTTCATAACTATTGTAATGACCGGCCTCGACCAGGAGATGATGCAGAAGAATCTCAGCTGCCCAAATATACGCGATGCCCAAAAGAACATGTTCACATTCAGCTTTATAATGGTATTTGTGAATTTTCTTTTCCTGTTCCTCGGTGCGTTGCTGCTGATCTTTTCCCAATCCAGGAATATTTCAGTCGCCCTCACCGATGATCTTTTCCCCACAATTGCCCTCAATTACCTGGGGCCTGTGGCCGGAGTGATCTTTTTGGTCGGGTTGATATCCGCTGCATTTCCAAGTGCTGACGGTGCACTGACTTCGCTTACAACAATTGTTACAATTGATTTACTGGGGGTTGAAAGGAGGGAAGGGCTTTCAGAGCATAAAAAGACAAGGATACGATATGTGGTTCATATTGCCATTGCATGCATCTTCTTTTTCTGCATATTGATATTCAGGGCATTGAATGACAGGGCAGTTATTGATAAGCTGTTTACTATAGCAGGTTATACCTATGGCCCGCTTCTGGGATTATTTGCTTTCGGTCTCTTCACAAAAAGGCAGGTAAAGGATAAGGCAACGCCGTACATTGCAATCCTGTCGCCTGTTCTCTGCTATATACTGAGCATGAATTCGGTCAGATGGATGAATGGGTACAAGTTCGGTTTTGAGCTCCTGCTGGTAAATGGCTTCCTGACTTATATGGGACTGCTTGCCTTCAGCCATAAAAAGATACAGGCTGCCCGGTAGACCGGAGCAGCAAGTTCATCTGAAAAGTTCATTGGATTGCTGCGGAGTTTCGGGAGCCTCCTCGGGCTCAGGTGGCGGAGGCTTTTTCGTAATGACCGTTTTTATTTTAAAGGGAATACTCCAGACCAGGTAGTAATTGATGCCGGCGCTTACGCTTTTTCCCCCCGGACCGTATCCGGGGAAGTATATCGGGCGGAGATCTTTTCCGCCTCCACCTGAAATAAGCAGCCTTAGCCTGATGGTCCATCCCATACTGAAATTCCGGAACAGTTCGGTCCTGATCCCCGGCGAAACTTCGAGGAAATGACCAACGCTTGTCTTTTTTGGAATTGACGATATGACAGTATCCCAGTAATTTTCATACCTGAACGATGGTGTCTGAGAATTAAAAATACTTAATCCGTAGCGAAGTCCTATCCCTGCCCAGTATTTCCCGGCTGAAACTTTCGGCTTTAACAGATCGAAATCGACACCCACCCTTGTAAAAATGCCTTTGGTCATGTAATCGTAGTTGTACTGGGAATACTTATAGTTAAGCGACCCGCCTTCAATCACATAGGCCATACTTTCGTTCCTGTCGTAAGAAAGGTAACCTTCAATACTGAGATTGTCTTTATCGAAAAAGTAAAGCCCCGGTCCTGCAATATCAACTCCAATCCTCACCTTCAGGGGAAACCGGATTGTATCCTGACCTATTGCCGTGCCTGATATCAGGATTACCAGGAGGCTAGTAAAAAATGCGGATGTTCTCCTCATTTGACGTTGTTATGCTTTTTGAATTCACATAGATGTAATCAATGGTATTCTTCGTGTATCTGGGCGTATCGATAAGATCATAAAAAAAAGTATAACCGCATTCTTTTGAAATCAGATGGGGGTAGTTCGTGTAATAGAAAGTTATTGAATCGGTTATATTATTGATCGTAATAATAAATGTACATGAGTCCCTCGCTGCTTCCAGAGGGAATTGGGCAGGGTTGATACCACTGGAATTAATGTAGAGAAGGGCTGTATCGCGGCCCAGCCCGGAAAGAGTAAGGCTGTCGGGTGCCAGCTGAAGCTTTGTTGTGTTATCATAAAATGAGGCTTTCAAAAAAGCTTCTGTCTCATCAAAACATGCCTGCGGAGTGCATGATGACAAAACAGTAAGGATTACTCCGGCCAGAAGAAAAGATGTCAGGGAGAGATAATTTCTCATTGATTTCCGAATCATCAAAAATACAAAAATCAGGCGGATGACAAAAACAATTAAGAGGAAGGTCGTGTAACCGCACCTAGAACTTCGGCAGGTTCTTCAGAACGCCGTTTATGCCGTTCCTGATCAATGAAAAGAATTTGTTGTCTTTGTCGTTTCCGAAATAGATCTCTGAGATGATATCCCGGTAATGATCGGCAATGAGGTTCCTTTTCAGCTTAAGGGTAGGGGAGAGCTCGCCCGACTGGGGTGTCCATTCCTCGGTAACCAGCCTGAATCTCTTTATCTGTTCGAATTCACCGAGGCTTTTGTTTACCTCTTTCACTTCGCGGCTCAACTGTTCGAGTACTTCCGGCA
>JBAVOD010000162.1:0-2096 GCA_049691735.1 Bacteroidales bacterium | reverse complement strand
ATGACCTGTCATTATTGCCGTATGCATATCAGCAGGATCCATGGTTCCGGCCTGAAGGTAATAATCAAGTGCTTCTTCCTTCCTGCCCAGCCTCCTCAGGCACAGACCGATCTTCTTCAGGGTCCATACCTTTCTTTCGATAAGTTCCGCCCTGTGATAGTACTTCAGCGCTTCCTCATAATCCTGCTCCTGCTGGTAACAGAACGCTATTTTTTCATAGAGCTGGGAATCGTCAGGTTTCTGACCGGCCTGCTTCAGGAAAAGCGTCAGGGCATCTGAATAATAGTTCTTGCTGAAGAAATAGTCGGAAAGCCCTGCTTCGGCTTCTTCTCCCTTGCATGTCATCCTGAAGAACTCTGAATTGTATATATCAAGCCTGCCGGTGAAGACATCTTCAAACTCCTTCCTGAATGGAGAAAGCTTAAAAAACCTGTACATATCCTGGAGGTATTGGGTTACGTTTATACGGAAAGCCCTGTATGGATCAGTACGTGCCTCATCATCTTCAAGCTGCTGCAGACCGTCGAGCTCCATTCTGAATACCTTCAGCATCATCGTCTTCTGGGCTGATGGCAGATACTTAAGATTGAGGAGAAGCGAATATTTGTCTGAATTGCATATGAAGGGTGTCTTGTAAAGCGCCTCTGCAAGCTCATTGGTTCCCGGACCTAGTATTTCATCCTTATATATCTCATTAATCACTTCATGATCAGGATAAAACGGAACGAACCAGTTCTGAAGATCCTTGAAGAAATCAAAATGTTTGAGATTCGCAAAAGCCGACATGTACACATCAGCCCCCTCCATTTGAAGCTTGGTAAGCTCTTCCATCGTCTTGAAAAGATCTTCCGAGTCATTGAACATATCGGACCAGTCAGGATTTTTGTCCCCGTTTTTGTCGTTCGGGAGAATATTTTCAAGATCGAGCTTTTCTTCAATACGCGGCTTAAGTTTTGCTACCTGCGGAAGGATTTCATCCTGAAGCTTTTTGCTCAGGTTTTCAGTTTCACGCGACCTTGTAGCCTGAAGCACTATCAGTCTGCAGTGTTCCCTGAACCTCTCATTCTTGCTCAATTCCAGAATCCTGGAAGAAATTTCAGGATAAACACTGAAGCGCGAATTGTAATAATGAAGTATAAGTATCAGTCCTGCAAGCGCCCTCTCCATAACCTGCTCCTGCTGTTTTTCATAAAAATCAGCAAGGTAAGTAAGCTTTTCAACCTGCCATGTCCTCAAAGCACTCAGTGTGATAGCGCTTACGAAAAGGCTCGATTCAAACCATCTGAATTTGGTCGAGTTAATAATGATCCTGATCAGGCTCTCCTCTGCATCGCCGTAATAATCAGTAAGCCAGAGGTGATTAAATATGTTCTTTATCAGTTGCCTGTATTTGATGAATAAGGGCGATTCGGGATCCGGGTTTATCTCATTGCTGAGCTTCAGCCACTCATCCAGTTCCGACTTGAACATAAGGTCATCTACAGTCTCAACAATCGTCTTTCCCGAGAGCCTCTGCTCCTTCTCTGCCTGTTGTTTGATCCAGTATGTATGCCATCCGGAATAATGTGACAATATGTCCTGTCTTAACCTGTCGGAAAGACCCAGAATAGACTGTATTAGCTTCAGGTAGACCTTCTTCCTTTCGGGGTCATTTATTCCATCTATTGTGTAACTGAGCATGTTCCGGTAAGTCATTACGATGTTGTTATACTCGTCACGGAGTTCTCCCAACGATGACACGGATATCATATCCTGCAGTATATCAAGACTTTGTTTTAGTTTTTTTTCTGAAACAAGCTTGCTTAGCATTTTGTGCTGTTTTATAACTTTGTTGGTCTCCATTGCTGTTTCATATAAATGATCATCCGTTAAATATATTCCGTAACTGCCTGCAACAATCAGGCCGTAATTCGCTTTATATAAATGCTCTGATTATCATTATTATAAGTTTGTCAAAGTTACAGGTTTCCTTCATTTTCGATTCTTAAAAGCAAGATAGTAAATTTTAGTAATTTCGCAGGTTGAAGTCATGGAGAGGTTGGAAAAAAGATGGCTACCGGTAACAAAAAAGGAGGTTGATTCCCTGGGATGGGACC
>JBAVOD010000161.1:0-4272 GCA_049691735.1 Bacteroidales bacterium | reverse complement strand
CTTAAGTTCAGGCAATAAGCACTAAGAAATAACTCGATTACACTGTGTAAAACCACGTAAAGTTAACAACGTATTGTCATGATAGCTGGTGTGCAAAATAAATTGTATCGAGACTTAAGTTGACGCGCATGCCCTCCGGGGGGTTGGGGGTTGCCCTATCTCAGTGCCTCCAATGCCTTCCCGATCCTTCTCACCGCCTCAATAAGCAGGTCATCCGAATTTGCATAGGATATCCTTATGCATGACGGTGCACCGAAAGCATCGCCTCCGACAACAGCAACCTGTGCTTTGTCAAGAAGATACATTGCCAGATCATCGGATGTGTTAACAGTCACATTGCCATCTGATTTTCCCAGGTAGAAAGAAATATCGGGCATAACGTAGAATGCTCCCTGAGGTACTTTTACCTTCAGACCTTTTATTTCATTAAGCAGTCCGCATATCAGATCACGCCTGCGAAGAAAGGCATCCCTCATTTCCTGCCTTGAGTTGCTTTTTCCCACAAGGGCAGCCAGTGCGGCCCGCTGTGCAATTGAGCATACCCCCGATGTGAACTGTCCCTGAAGCTTGTTACAGGCTTTGGCGATCCAGAGAGGGGCACCGATATATCCGATCCTCCAGCCGGTCATGGCATAGGCTTTCGAAACACCGTTTGCGGTAATGACCCTGTCGTATATAAACCCGAATGACGCCATGCTTACATGCTTTCCCTCAAATAGTATGTGCTCATATATCTCGTCCGAGATAACAAAAAGTCCTTCATGCCTTTCTACTACATGAGCGATCTTTTCAATCTCTTCACCCGTATAGACCATACCTGTAGGGTTTGAAGGCGAATTAAAGATCAGCAGCCTTGTTTTTCCGGTTATTGCAGCTTCAAGCTGCCGGGGAGTTATCTTGAAATCGTTTTCAAGCCTGGCCTCGATGACAACGGGCTTTCCGCCGGCTACGATTATCTGGTCGCGGTAACTGACCCAGTAAGGTGCAAGAATGATAACCTCATCGCCCGGATTGATTATTGACAGGATTACATTTATAAGAGAATGTTTGCCCCCTGCCGATACGATTATCTGATCAGTGCTGTATTCCACGCCGTTCTCTTGCCTGAACTTCCTTGCGATAGCCTCACGAAGGTCGTTATAGCCCGGCACCGGCGGATATTTTGTATAATTATCATCAATAGCCTTCTTGGCCGCCTCTTTTATATATTCAGGCGTATTGAAGTCGGGTTCACCAAGACTTAGACTGATGATATCCAGTCCTTTGGCTTTTAATTCGCGGCTCTTCTGAGCCATCGCAAGAGTCTGTGAGACAGATAAGGATTTGATCCTGTCAGATAAATATTCCATGTTTTTTCTTTGAATAGATTAATAATTGGGCCGGTATCAAATTTATAAAGTAAAAACGTAAAATAAAATATGCCAGGTGCTGTATAATTTAACTTCTGCGTAACTTAAGAAAAAACCTTAAGTTTGTATAACAAAAACAGATAACGATGGAATACGTCGCAGATATCCTCAAAATCACAATCCCTGCCCTGATTGTCTTTTTCACAGCATGGCTTCTTCTTCGGAACATGATCAGAAATGATCAGGACCGCAGACGCAAGGAAATCCTCCTTGAAAACACAAGGACCGTTACTCCGATTAAGCTTCAGGCTTATGAAAGGATTGTCCTGTTACTGGAAAGGATATCGATGGAATCGCTCCTGGTTCGTGTCAGCTCGCCCGATATGTCGGCATCCCAGCTTCATACCGCTCTTCTGACAACAATACGGAACGAGTTTGAACATAACCTTTCGCAGCAGATCTACATGAGCAAGCAAGCCTGGGAAGTCGTCAGAAATGCGCGCTCGGGCTCTATTAAGATCATAAACAGTGAAGCAGATATGATGCCTGCCGATGCCAGGGGTATCGACCTCAGCAAACAGCTTCTGATGAGGGTTATGGACCTCCAAAAGGAGCCCGCACAGGCGGCTGTTGAATTTATTAAGGACGAGGTTGCCAGGTTAATCTAACAAATCCACACTTCTTTTTACAAAAGTGCTCAGATCTTCACCCCTGAGCATATTGTTTGCCAGCAACGCCAGGTCGACAAGCTGCTTCACGACCGGATTAGCTGCACCGTACGACTCGAGGATCTCTTTTCTTGCCGATTCGACCGACTCAAGCTCCTTCCGCATCTTGTCGAGATCATCCTTCTCAAACTGGCTTATTTCGTCTTCTTTCTTCTTTTTGTGCTCATCTTCGATGAAGGAGATCTGCTCTTTCAGCCGGGTCCTCTCAGCATCGTTCTCCTTAAGCCTCTCTCCTTCCTTCGACCCGAGATCTTCAGCAACCTTAAGTATCAGCGGATGATTCTGATTGACAACCAGGTTGTAACTGTCGGGCAGTTCACCGTAGAAATTCATCCCACCTCCAAGTGCTGACATCTCTTTCATCCTCCGCATGAACTCGGACTGTGTGATTACCACCGGAGCATCCTTATCGTCAAGCGGCTCAATCACTACATTATATATCTCCTTTGATTTTGTCCTGACATTAAAAACGCTTTTAATGTCATCCTGCTGTCCGGTTGATAGTTTTGATTCCTTTGGCTCTTCTTTCTGGATCAGCTTATCGGTTACATCAGAATCTACCCTCACGAATCTCGAATCCTTGAATTTTGTTTCAAGGTGGTTTATGAGGTGAACATCCAGCTGACCGTCGAAATGGAGTACATCGTAACCTTTATTCTTTGCCTTTTCGATGTATGTATACTGATCGGTCTTGTTTGTCGAATACAGATATACCAGGGTTTTATTCCTGTCGGTCTGGTTTTCCTTAATGAGTTTCTCGTACTCCTCATAAGTAAAATATTTGTCGTCGGTGTTTTTAAAAAGCGCAAATTTGGAAGCCTTTTCATAGAATTTCTCCTCTGTTATCATGCCGTAATCGATAAACAGCTTCAGGTTATCCCATTTCTTCTCAAACTCCGGCCGGTTATTCTTAAAAATATCATAAAGCCTGTCGGCTACCTTCTTTGTTATATGAGCCGAAATCTTCTTGACATTTGAATCGCTCTGCAGGTAGCTTCTTGAAACATTAAGTGGTATGTCGGGAGAATCAATAACTCCATGCAGAAGGGTCAGGAATTCAGGGACTATGCCCTCAACCGAATCGGTAACGAATACCTGGTTACTGTAGAGCTGGATCTTGTTCTTCTGTATCTCGATATTGCTTTTGATCTTCGGGAAATAAAGGATGCCTGTTAATTTGAACGGATAGTCAACATTCAGGTGGATATAGAACAAAGGCTCATCGCCAGTGGGATAAAGCTCCCTGTAAAACTTGATGTAATCCTCCTCCTTCAGATCGCCGGGTTTCAGAGTCCATGCCGGCCTGGTATTGTTAATGATCTTATCCTTACCTGTTTCGACATATTTTCCATCTTTCCACTCCTTCTCGCTACCGAAGGCAATTTCGACAGGCAGAAATTTGCAGTATTTCTTAAGCAGTTCCTCAATCTTGCCTTCTTCGAGGAAATCCCTGGAATCCTTATCAATATAAAGGACCACGTCGGTTCCGCGGCTCTCCTTCTTTGTCTCTTCAATCTTGTACTCAGGACTGCCGTCACATATCCATTTGACTGCAGGAGCATTTTCGTCCCACGATTTTGAGGTCACTTCCACCTTATCCGAAACCATGAACGACGAATAGAACCCAAGCCCGAAATGCCCGATCAGCACGCTTGTCTGATCCTTGTATTTTTCGAGGAATTCATTTGCACTCGAGAATGCTATCTGGTTGAGGTATTTGTCGATCTCCTCCGCGGTCATCCCCACTCCCCTGTCGCTTACCTTTATTGTTTTTTTCTTTTTGTCGACGCTGACGCGTATCGTCAGGTCACCCGGGTCACCCTTGTACTCACCCACCGACGACATGGTTTTCAGCTTCTGCGTGGCATCAACTGCATTTGAAATAAGTTCCCGGAGAAAGATCTCATGATCGGAATAGAGGAATTTTTTAATTATCGGAAAGATGTTCTCAGTTGTTACTCCAATTTTTCCAGTTTGCATATCGATCAAATTAAAGGTTATACTTAAAACTACGCCGTTCCCGTTTCAAAAGATATGCCGTTAAATTCTGACTGACAAATAGTCACTTTTTAGATTCAGTGCCGGTCAAAGACAGACAGGATCAATAACCATTTCAGAAATAAACGGGCAATTTCAGCCGGGCAATCAGAAGGATCACCCCTGAAAGGATCAGAATGCCGAGAAGAACATAGAAT
>JBAVOD010000160.1:0-8941 GCA_049691735.1 Bacteroidales bacterium | reverse complement strand
GCGCAGATCTTCAGGATAAGCCTGAACAATCCTGAAGTTACGAAAGTGACTGATGGAGTTCACGACCTCGGTCCTATAAATCTGAAATCGGGAGTACTGGTTTCAGGGATCATGTCGATGGCAATGGCTCCTGAGATATCGGCAGTTGACATGAAGACCGGCGAACTAAAACAGCTGACAAATATCAATAAAGACATTTATCAGTCCATCAGGATGGGGAAGAGCGAGGAAAAATACATTATAACGAAGGATAATAGCAATCTCCAGATGTGGATTGTCTATCCGCCCGATTTTGATCCTTCAAAGAAATATCCCGCGCTTCTATTCTGCAACGGCGGTCCCCAGTCGACTCTCGATCAATTCTGGTCGTACCGCTGGAACTTCCAGATGATGGCATCAAAAGGTTACATAATTTTTGCTCCCAACAGGCGTGGAGACGCAGGCTTCGGTCAGGCATGGAAAGAAGAAATTTCGGGGGATTACGGAGGCAAGAACATGCAGGATTATCTTGACGCAACCGATGCAATGGCCAAAGAACCCTATGTTGACCCGTCGAGGATGGGAGCTGTCGGGGCGAGCTACGGCGGCTATTCGGTATTCTACCTGGCAGGGATCCACGGCGGACGCTTCAAAGTGTTTATTTCACATTGCGGGATGTTTGATTTCACAAGCTGGTATGGTTCGACCGATGAGCTGTGGTTCCCGAACAAGGATATTGAGGGACCATACTGGAATAATCCGAAAAGCTACCGGTATTCTCCGCATCTCAGGGTGGAGCAGTGGGATACGCCCATCTTAATAATAACCGGTGCAAACGATTTCAGGATTCCCTACACACAGAGCATGGAAGCATTCCAGGCCACAAAACTGCTTAATGTACCAAGCAGGCTTCTGTTTTTCGAGGATGAATATCACTTTGTGACCAAACCTCAGAATTCGGTGATCTGGCAAAAAGAATTCTCTGAATGGCTCGATACGTACCTGAAATGAGATTCAGCATTACTTAGCGATTTAAGAGATCCAGAACAAGAATAACCTTTTCATCTGTCGGCAGTTCTCCGTCAATCCAATGGATGGGGATCCCCCTGCGTTCCATCCCCCTGAACCATGTCATTTGCCTTTTGGCATACTGGTGTATGGCTGTCTCAAGCGATCGGCACATCTCATCGAAACTAAGCTTTCGGGTAAGGAAAAGTGTAATGTATTTGTATTCAAGACCGTAATAGATCAGCGATTCAGCCGAAAGACCCTGAGCCAGCAATTGCCTGATCTCATCTACCATTCCGTCAGCAAGACGTTGTTTCAGTCTTTCGGTTATATTCTGACGCCTTTTTACCCTGCTCAGGGATATCCCGATAATAAGCGGGTTCATAATAGGGAATTCTGAACGCTTTTCCTTTTGCGCCTGATTATAGAATTCTATTTCAATTGCGCGTATTGCCCTTTTCTTTGTATCAATATCGGTTACATTATGAAGTTTCCTGTATGAAGAAAGAATCCCGGTAAGCTCGACCAGCGACTTTTTCTCAAGAGAGGCCCTGAGCTCGGGAAAAGCAGGAGCTTCGACCATCCTGTAACCTGATACTATGCTGTCGATATACATACCTGATCCTCCGCATACAACCGGAAAATGACCCCGTGAGCTGATATCGCAGTAAGCCTTCAGAAAATCACGTTGATATTCAAAGACATTATATTTATAGCCGGGATCTGCAATATCGATGAGATGAAAGGGGATCTGAGTGCCGGCTATCATGTAATCCTTGTAATCCTTTCCGGTTCCGATATTCATCCCCCGGTAAACCTGGCGCGAATCGGCGCTTATGATCTCCCCCTCAAGTCTTGCAGCCAGCGAAACGGCAAGAGTTGTCTTTCCGGAGGCAGTGGGTCCTGTAACCACCAGTAAATCATGTGCCGGAGACTTTTTCTGGTTCATCTTCTCATACGTCCTTTGCTTTTCAGCTTGTTACCATAAATTTATTTAATTTTGCGGCACGAAAATGGCTGATAATGAATTTTAAATTTCTGTACCGCAGTGTCGAATCACTGATCGTTGATCCGTCAGAAGCCTGGGACAAAATTCTTGCCGACAATAAAGGCACCGGCAGGATCAACAGCGTGTATCTCCTGCCGCTTGTAGCACTGATCGCTCTTTCGGCATTTCTTGGGAACGTACTTTTCAATCGCACCGAAGTGTCAGTTTTGTATTTTTTACTGGACAGCATAACATATTTTCTGCTGTTTTATTTTTCAATCTATGTTACTGCATGGCTATCTGCCAGGATAATGGTTACTATCAAATTACCGGTCAGTTTTGCTGAATCGTTCCGGCTCATTACCTTTTCTGTTACTCCTTTCCTTGTTTGCCAGATTATCAGCAGGCTTTTTGAATCGTTCATCTTTGTAAATATACTTGCATTTTACGGCCTTTATATTTTCTGGACAGGTGAAGTAAAGCTGAATATACCGCGCGACAAAAGATTCATAATGCTTACTGCCTCCACCGCTTTATTTATTTCCTCCTATATCGTCGGAAACTGGTTACTTGCAAAGGTTGCCGACGGGATCTACTTCACATTTTTTAGCTGACCTCAGGTATGAAGTCGTTAGCATCAGATATTGTAATAAGAAATAAAAAGGCGTCGCACGATTATGAGTTCCTTGATAAGTATATCGCGGGCATAGTCCTCACCGGGACCGAGATAAAATCGCTGCGGGCCGGCAAAGCTACGCTTACCGATTCGTACTGCGTGTTCAGGGACGGGGAGCTCTATATTAAAGGTATGCATATTGCCGAGTACTGGTGGGGTAATCTGAATAACCATGATCCCCTGCGCGAGCGAAAGTTGCTGCTCACTTCCCGCGAAATAAGGAAAATAGAGAGAAAGGTGAAGGAAGCCGGATTAACGGTAATCGCGATCAAAATATTCATTAACGATAAGGGGTTTGCAAAAGCTGAGATCGCTGTTTCGCGCGGCAAGAAGGAGTATGACAAGCGTGAGACCCTCAAACGCCGCGATTCTGACAGGGAGCTTGATCGGACAAGAAAGAGATAAGGTAACGCTATGGGTTGAGCTCTACCTGTGCTTCTTGCCCTCGCACCGGGCCAGGCGTTAAGAAATCCCTGAAACAAATCAGAAGTTCGGGCTCAGGAGATATCTGGAATAGAAACTGACAATGCTCTCAACAGCTTCGTCAGGCGTATCGACAAGAGTAAACAGGTTAAGGTCCTCGGGCGATATATTATGCTCTTCGGCAAGCATCTCTTCATTTATCCACTTTAACAATCCGCTCCAGTACTTCACCCCGACAAGGATGATGGGAAATTTGCCGATTTTCCTGGTCTGAATAAGCGTAATAGCTTCAAACAGCTCGTCGAAGGTCCCGAAACCTCCGGGCAGCACTATGAATCCCTGGGCATACTTGACGAACATAAGTTTTCTGACAAAGAAATGATCGAACGTGATCAGCTTGTCGGAGTCAATGAACAGGTTCGGGCGCTGTTCGAACGGCAGGTCAATGTTTATGCCGACCGATTTGCCTTCACCGCGTTTGGCTCCTTTATTGGCAGCTTCCATTATGCCGGGCCCCCCGCCTGTTATGACGCCATAACCTTTTCTTACAAGCTTGTATGCGATTTCTTCAGCCATTCTGTAATGCTTATCATTATAATGGGTTCTTGCAGATCCGAAAACAGACACGCACGGCCCAATGCGCGCAAGTTTTTCAAAACCTTCAACCAGTTCCGAAATTATCTTGAAGACCCGCCATGAATCGGTCGTGTGGATCTCCTGCCATGTTTTCTGCTCGAATGCATCTTTGATAAGATCTACCTGTTTCTCCATATTAATTATTAAAGACTAATTATATCAAATATAACCAAATTTTATACCCCGAGTTCCGGCTTAAGGAAGATTCCTGTGTAGCTGTCGCGGCATTTCACAAGTTTTTCCGGCGGGCCTGCAAATACGACCTCTCCTCCTTCATTGCCTCCCTCCCTGCCGAGATCAATTATATAGTCGGCCATTTTTATGACATCCATGTTATGTTCAATGACTATCACTGTGTTTCCCCTGTCAACCAGCCTGTTAAGAACATCGAGCAAAACCCTGACATCCTCAAAATGCAGTCCGGTTGTCGGTTCATCGAGGATATATAAGGTTTTGCCTGTATCCTTCCGGGCCAGTTCAGTTGCAAGCTTGACCCGCTGTGCTTCTCCGCCTGAAAGTGTCGTCGATTGCTGCCCCAGCCTTATATATCCCAGCCCGACATCCTGAAGAGTCTTGATCTTGCGGTAGATGGAGGGCACATTTGCAAAAAACTCAACAGCCGCATTTATAGTCATATCAAGAACATCGCTTATGGATTTACCCTTATATTTTACTTCGAGCGTCTCGC
This sequence comes from Bacteroidales bacterium, assembly GCA_049691735.1. Lineage (GTDB taxonomy): Bacteria > Bacteroidota > Bacteroidia > Bacteroidales > VadinHA17 > LD21. Next base: position 4,543 of record JBAVOD010000160.1, on the reverse strand, counting down.
GGTTGTACCGTTTCCCGTTGCACTCATTGCAATGGATATATACATCGGGAAGGAAGTTCATTTCGATTGTTTTCACGCCGGCTCCTTCGCAGCTTTCACATCTGCCGCCCTTTACATTGAATGAAAAGCGACCCGCTGAAAATCCGCGTATTTTAGCTTCGGTCGTCTGTTCGAAAAGCTTCCTTATGTCGGTGAATACCCCGGTATATGTTGCAGGGTTTGAGCGCGGTGTTTTTCCGATAGGTGACTGGCTTACCTCAATTACCTTATCGAGATACTCAAGCCCCGAAATATCTCTGTAGGGTAGCGGCATTTTGCCCGAGTTATGGAATTTCCGGGCGAGAGCCGGGTGGAGTGTCTGGTTAATAAGCGAAGATTTGCCGCTTCCCGATACACCGGTTACGCAAATGAAAGTTCCCAGCGGAAAGGTCACATCGATGTCATGAAGGTTATGTCCGGATGCCCCTGAAATAACAAGGTACTTCCCGTTACTTTTTCTTCTTGCGGAGGGGAGCTCGAATTTCTTTCTGTTATTGAGGTAGGTCGATGTGAGGGTATTGAACGACTTTATATCATCAGGGGCTCCCCAGGCAACTATTTTTCCGCCGTTACGTCCGGCTCCCTGGCCCATATCTATAACATGGTCGGCAGAGAGGATCATTTCCCTGTCATGCTCAACAACAATTACGGAGTTCCCCGAATCCCTGAGCTGTTTCAGGGCTGAAATAAGCCTCCTGTTATCACGCTGGTGCAGTCCGATACTCGGTTCATCAAGGATATAGAGCACATTGACGAGCCTTGATCCTATCTGAGTGGCAAGCCTGATCCTCTGTGTTTCACCGCCCGAAAGCGTGCGGGCTCCCCTGTTCAGCGACAGGTACTCCAGCCCGACTTCGAGAAGAAAGCCCAGCCTTGTCCTGAGCTCTTTAAGGATCTCCGCGGCAATTTTTTTCTGCCTGGTTGTCATTTTGTCCTCAACATCCGACAGGAATCCGGACAATTCCCTGATATCCATCGAGCCAAGTTCCCCGATGTTTTTCCCTGCTATCCTGAACCACAGGGATTCCTTTTTAAGACGCATCCCGTTGCATTCGGGGCAGACTTCATACTGGATGTATTGCTCCCTGAATTTCGAGCTGTTTTTCTTTCCATTTACTGCCTCCAGATTGCCGACAAAATTGACTACCCCCTCAAACGTCAGGAAATAGTTTGATGTCATTCCGAGGGGCGTATTTGAAAGCTTAAGCACCTCATCCGATCCGTACAATACTTTGTTGAGGGCATCCTCGGGTATTTCCTTTACCGGAGTATCGAGAGTGAAACCGTTCTTTTCAGCAATGGCTTCGATCTGCCAGAATATCCAGGAGTTCTTGTATTTCCCCAGCGGTTCGATGCCTCCTTTCCTTATACTGAGTGAAGGATCGGGAATGAGCTTGTTTATATCAATGCTTGATATTTCGCCCAGACCGTTACAATGAGGACATGCCCCCTGGGGAGAGTTGAAGGAAAAGGTGTGAGGGGCAGGTTCATTGTAAGAAATACCCGATACCGGGCACATCAGGTGCCTGCTGAAGAACCGGGGTTCATTGCTGTCGCTGTCGAGCACCATCATAACCCCGTCTCCCTGATCGAGGGCGACCAGCAGGGAATCGTGAAGCCGTTTATCCGGGATGTCCCCTACCCTGAATTTATCAACTACAAGCTCTATGTTATGGGTTTTGTACCTGTCGAGCTTCAGTCCATGGACAAGTTCCCTGATCTCCCCGTTTATCCTGGCATAGAGAAACCCCTTACGCCGCATCTGTTCGAACAGCTCCTTGTAATGGCCCTTTCTCCCTTTTACTACCGGTGCCAGGAAGTAAACCTTGCTGCCAGCAAATCTTGTTTTGACGAGCTCAAGGATCTGTTCATCGGTGTATTTTACCATTTTCTCACCCGAGACATATGAATAGGCCTCACCTGCTCTCGCATAGAGAAGCCTGAGGAAGTCATAGATCTCGGTAATGGTTCCTACTGTCGATCTTGGGTTCTTGTTTGTAGTCTTCTGTTCAATCGAGATAACAGGGCTTAAGCCCGTTATCTTGTCGACATCAGGTCTTTCCATCCCCCCCAGGAATTGGCGGGCATAAGCTGAAAGGGTCTCCATATACCTGCGCTGGCCCTCGGCATAAATCGTGTCAAAAGCAAGAGACGATTTCCCGCTGCCGCTCAAACCTGTAATAACGACAAGCTTGTTGCGCGGGATCGTTACATCGATGTTCTGAAGATTATGTACTCTTGCTCCGAAGACTTTGATAACCTCATTCATTTTAATCCGTCGCCTTCCAAATATCTGTTGTCTGTTTCAGTACTTTCGTACATCCGCATTCCTTCAGCAGGTATCTTTATTGTATATTTTTTCTCAGGCCGGGGAGTGAAATATGGTTTCCGGAGCCATGGATTAAGGAATTTCAGCATTTTGTAGTTTGTTCCGTATTGCTTCGAGAAATCAGAAAAGTCCCGGATTGCCGTATCTACTATTACCTCAAAATACTTCGATACGGGATACAGATCATCTTTCTCTATGTTGAAACCATATGCTTTCGGGTCCGAAATTATGAGCTTGTAGGCTACTCCCCTGAAGATATACCTGGCTGTCTCTTCGCTCAGAAGCAGGTCGTAGTAATTATTCTGTTTCTGTATCTTCATCTGTTCATCAAGGGCCGCGCGTCCGCCATTATATGATGCTGCCGCGAGGGTCCAGTTGCCATACTTTTCGTATGACTTCAGAAAATAATCACATGCAAACTGAGTGGACTTCTCTATATCATAACGTTCATCAACAACACTGTTTATCTCCATCCCTGCTTCCTTCCCGGTTTCGGGCATTATCTGCCAGAATCCTGTTGCACCCGCAGGCGAAATCATATTTGAATATTCACTCTCGGCAGCTGCCAGGTACTTGAAGTCATCAGGAACGTTGTTTTTCCTGAGAATCTGCTCAATTACAGGCAGATACCTGTTTGCCCTTTTTATTATCATTATGGTTGAGGAATGCCTGTATGCGCTTATAAGCATCTCTCTGTCGAGGCTCTCCCTTGTATCAAAATTATCAAGCGGGATCTTTTCACCGGCGAAAGTCAGATCATCAGGTATTTTATAAGGCTTGTTGAGTAACAGTGTATCATTTTCATCAGGCACGGCCGGACCTTTTCTGATACCCTTAAAACTCTGGTTTACAAGCACTATAAGAGCTACTCCACATATTATAACAGCAGCCGTTGCAATACCTTTTCTGTTTGATCCCGCCATATCAGAATGTCAGTTTTTCAAAATAGAATGCAAAAGTAACACTTTTGCCACTAATAAGTAAGCAGTCTTATTGCTAAAAACAAAAAAAGAATGGATCTGTGGAACGGGTTTGCCGGCCGGAGATCAGAATTTAAAAGCAACACCGGAGAAGAGACCGAACGAATACGGATGGATCTTTATTCCGGGGGTGTCGCCAAAAGCATTCAGGTAATACCTGAAGGTAGGCTCGATGTTGAGTGAGATCTTGCTGTTGAGGCTATATTCCATTCCCATACCAAGTGAGGAACTTACCATAAACGGATTGAGCCCCGTAGTTCCTACAGTATACTTCGTACCATTGATATTGGTGCGGACTGAATTATTTATAAGTAAGTTATATGACAGGCCCCCTATAAGGTTAAGGTCAATAGTTCTGTCAATCACCTTGTATCTCAGCATAACCGGCATTTCGAGGTAGCTGAAGTTCTGGTAAAGTGAACCGTTGAGGTAATTCAGCTTTGCCTTTGCAGGGTCAAAGACATCGTTAGTGTACATTGTTGCCACCCGGTCGCCGGCATTATCAATAAGGAATATGTCGGCATTGTCGGTATATATCAGCCCGCTTGATGTCATCACCTCAAAGTTATGATCACCTTTGGTATAATCATACTGCCGGAAGCCTGCAAAGGAGTTTATTCCATCGATCTCCCTTCCTATTGAAGAATAATAGAGACCCGATTGTATGCTCAGCTTGCTGCTGATCTTATAGGAGAGACCGAAACCTCCGGAATAGGATATCTGGGATTGTTCCGATGAACTCAGCTGGCGTGACATATCGCTTTTCCCGAGCCCCTGCCTGAGGTAGTAGGTTGGGGACGCACTTGCAATAAGCGACCATTTATTTGTTCTTGCCTTTGATTCCTCGTAAGTGATTCCTTCAGGTTCGTTGCCGGCAAAAACTTCAGTTGAAGGTTTGTAGATAAAACCCCGGGTTGTCCGGGCACCGGCGGGGAGAACAATCTTTTCCTCATCTGCAAGCCAGCCGGTAATCGTTCCATATGACAGAAGGGGCAATTGTATGCTTTCACTATCGGGAACTGTTACATCGGGCTTATCTTCAATCTTATTGGCGGCAGATTTTATTGACCGGGGATTTACAGGTAAAGCTTTCTTCGCGTTAAGGGGCATCCTGCTGACCAACGGCCCGGTCCTGACAGATTCTTCATTTACCGCTAGAGTTGTATTCCCCTGTGAGGCCGTGATCTCCCTGTTC
>JBAVOD010000159.1:0-4293 GCA_049691735.1 Bacteroidales bacterium | reverse complement strand
TCTTTTAAAAGAACATGGAGTTGATTATAAGGAAGAATATTTATTTATCTGATTTTCTTCAACACCGCTGGTGTTGAGTGGATCAAGACGGCCCTTTACCATGGACGTTACCATGGATATTGGACTTGGATGCCGCTGGCATCCCACGGGAAGATGTAAACACGCGAAACACCTTCAAAATCTAAAACTTATAAAACAAAAAATCCTTAAGTTGACGCGCATGCCCTCCGGGGGGGTTGGGGGTTTGCCCTTCCAATTGCTTCTTAATCACTAAAATCAATTTGGAATCATTTTACAGTAGTGGTACCTTTGCATCCTTAACAAGAAAAATAATGGAGCTTTTCATTCATACTCTTGGCAATGGTATCAGGCTTATTCACAGTCCAATACCAGGAGTCATAGCTTACTGCGGGTTAATGATAAACACCGGTTCACGCGACGAGACCGATGCTGAACAGGGCATGGCCCATTTTATTGAGCATATGCTTTTCAAGGGAACGACAAAAAGAAAGGCTTATCATATCCTGAGCAGGCTTGAAGATGTCGGAGGTGAGCTCAATGCCTACACTACCAAGGAAGAAACAGCCATTCAGGCCTCATTCATTAAGGAGGATTATGAGAGGGCTGTCGAGATAATAAGTGATATTGCGTTCAATTCGGTATTCCCCGAGAAAGAGATCGGGAAAGAAAAGGATGTGGTCATCGAAGAGATCAATTCATATCTCGATAACCCCGCCGAACTGATCTTTGACGACTTTGAAGAGCTCATCTTTGCAGGACAGCCGATTGGTCATAATATCCTTGGAACCTCCTCGACCGTGAAGTCTTTCACCCAAAAGGCGATTGCTGATTTCATTTCCAGAAATTACTGCACCGACCAGATGGTCTTATGTTCGGTCGGTAACATAGGGAATGATAAAATTCTCAGGCTGTTCAGGAAATATTTCGAACATATCCCGGCACGAAGCGGAGACAAGTATCCTGATTCGCCCTGGGATTACAAGCCTTTTTCAGTCAGCAGGTCAAAGGACACTTTTCAAAACCATTGTATCATAGGAAACGTAGCTTACGACCTGAAGGATCGCAAAAGGCTTGGTATGTTCCTTCTAAATAATATCCTGGGCGGACAGGGACTCAATTCAAGGCTTAACCTTTCGCTTCGCGAAAAAAACGGACTCGCTTATAATGTTGAATCAAGCTATAGTCCTTATTATGATACCGGGGCATTCTCCATTTATTTCGGTACCGACAATCAGAATCTTGAGAAAAGCATTTCAGTGGCATTATCGGAACTGAACAGGCTCAGAACAATCAGACTGGGAACGGTTCAGCTCAGCAAGGCAAAGAACCAGATCAAGGGTTACCTTGCCAGGGGTTACGAAAACCACGAAAGCCTGATGCTCAGTCTGGGAAAAAGCCTTCTTGTTTTTAACAAAATTGAGGGCCTCGAAGAAACAAATTCGAAGATTGATAAGATCAGCTCCTCTGACCTGCTTGAGATTGCCGGTGAAATTTTTGATCCCGGCAAATTGTCAACCCTGATCTATAAATGACAATGGACAGGAAGCTTGAAAAGTTCCTGGAAAATCTATCAAGTCCCGAGGATCCTGTTCTTCAGGACCTGTACAGGCAGACCTATATCAGGTTCGTCAATCCGAATATGGTCAGCGGTCATATTCAGGGGAAACTCCTGGAATTTATCTCATCAATGATCAGACCATCAAAGGTTCTTGAGATAGGAACATTCACCGGGTACTCCGCAATATGCCTGGCAAGGGGATTGAAGCGTGGCGGCAGGCTGTTTACCACAGAAGTAAATGATGAACTCGCTGAATTCAGCAGGTCTTATTTCAAAAAGGCAGGACTTGACAGGAAGATCATTCTGCTGACAGGCAGGGCCCAGGAGATCATACCGGGACTGGATCATGAATTCGAGCTGGTTTATATCGACGGGGACAAGCGGGAATATACTGAATATTACAGGATGGTCATCGGGAAGGTAAGGACGGGAGGCTTTATTGTAGCTGACAATATTCTGTGGGGTGGCAAAGCACTTGAAAAAAGTTCACACGATCCGCAAACTCAAGGTATTATTGAATTCAACGAGATGATCCGGCGTGAAAATGGTATTGAAAGGCTTGCCCTCCCCTTCCGCGACGGTCTGCTGATTGCCAGGAAGAATTAAAATCAGGTAACACAGGTCATGCGGTCTTGCAGTTTCGCAGTCGGAAGTCAAAGGAGTGGATATGATATCAAAATGATATCAAAGTGATATCAAAGTGATATCAAAGTGATATCAAAATGATATCATATCAATATATTGAAGTTTAAAGAAGCTATCTGCGCAAGCCTGCGTCGCAATCAGCGGAAATCTGCGAGAAATTCTTTGTTTTGGGTTTCCGTCAACTTTATGGTACAATATTTGTTTTTATCCTGAAAATTAGTCATATGAAAATCTTCTTTACCTCAGCTGTTATCCTTATAATTTCTTCAACTCTGCAAGCTGAAGGATCGGATTCAGGCCTGATCAGCAGCATGTTTCAGTCATCTGTCCAGGATTCGGGATACACTGCGACCATGAAATCGGCCAGCAGGCTTTTCCGGTACAGGGATGATCTATCTTCGGTGATCCTCATCATCCCGGCTGATTCGGTTGTTGCTGTTCTGGGCAGTGAAGGTGTTTACCTTCGTGTTGATTATGAAGGGAATGAGGGATATGTCTATTCGAGCCAGGCAGAAATAAACAAAGCTGTTCCTGAAAATGCACCTGTTGTATCCGGTAATCAGGCAGCAGTACAGGAAAATCAGGCCTCAGGTCAAAGGATGAGCAGGTATAGCTATCTTCAAAACCGTTATGGGAGATCTGTTGGCAGCAAGATTTATGAGGGTAAGATATGGAAGGGGATGACGCCTCAGATGGTAAGGGATAGCTGGGGCTCGCCCGGAAAGATAAACAGGGTAGTCAGGGACAACAATATAACAGACGAGTGGATCTACGGTAACACCTGGCTGCATTTCACGAACAACCTGCTTACAGACTGGGGCCCGGTCAGGCAATAGTCACGGCAGGTTAACAATCAAAGCTAAATAGACCCGATTGTTTGCAGATAAGAAAATTTTCTTATTTTTGCCTGCGAATCTGCGGGAGTAGCTCAGTTGGTAGAGCATAATCCGCCGGTTGGCGGATTAGGGTCGCGGGTTCTGGAAAATGTTTTAACGCGGGAGTAGCTCAGTTGGTAGAGCATAACCTTGCCAAGGTTAGGGTCGCGGGTTCGAGTCCCGTCTCCCGCTCTGACAATGCCGCATGAAAATGCGGCGTTTTTTTTTATGAAAATCCGACTATTGATTCCATAATCGATTTTTATTCATATTTTCGCTTCTGAATATCCAAAATCGTAGACGTAAATAATTTATCTTATGAAAAAGTCACTTTCCCTGTTCACTATTGTGTTGGTCACACTGCTCTTTTCATGCACGACCCAGAAGAAAGAAGCGGTGTTTCAGGTGCCCTTCGAAAAATATACCCTTCCTAACGGATTGACTGTCATCCTCCACGAGGACAGATCAGATCCCATAACAGCGGTTGCAATTGCCTTCCATGTTGGTTCGGCACGGGAGGTCGAGGGCAAGACCGGATTCGCCCACCTGTTCGAGCACATGATGTTCCAGAAATCCGAAAATGTTGGCGAAGACCAGCTTTTCAAGCTTATCCAGGGCGCGGGCGGTGAGCTGAACGGGGGGACTTCATTTGATAATACAGTGTATTATGAGGTAATTCCGAAAAACGCACTCGAGCTTGCGCTGTGGCTTGAGTCCGACAGGCTGGGCTATCTTGAGAATACTGTGACCCAAACGGCATTTGCAAATCAGCAGAATGTGGTCCAGAATGAAAAGCGTCAGAGTGTCGACAATGCTCCGTACGGATTCAATGATTACCTGATACTTAAGAACCTGTACCCAAAAGGGCACCCATACAGCTGGGATGTGATCGGTGATATGGCTGACCTTCAGAATGCCACAATCGAGGATGTGAAAGCATTTCACCGGAAATTCTACACAACGAACAATGCCACGCTTGTAATTGCCGGTGACATCAATAAAGACGAGGTAAAGGCACTTGTTGAGAAATATTTTGGAGAGATCCCGCAGGGAGAGCCTGTTGAAACCAGGGGTTCGATGCAACCAGACCTGGCATCGACAGTAAATCTTTATCATGAAGATAATTTTGCGAAAGCTCCGAGGTTAACTCTGGTATTCCCGACTGTTGAGCAGTTCACCAAAGACTCTTATGCA
>JBAVOD010000158.1:0-1685 GCA_049691735.1 Bacteroidales bacterium | reverse complement strand
TTTTCGGTTCGCTCGAAAGGTTTGTTGCCGTGCTTATTGAGAACACTGCCGGGAAATTCCCGCTCTGGCTTGCCCCCGATAAGGCAGTCATCCTGACCATCAGCGAAAAATTTAATGATTATGGCAGAAAAGTTTTGGATTTACTAAATAATTCCGATATTTGCACCTTGATTGACGACAGGAGTGAAAAGATAGGTAAGAAGATCAGGGATAATGAATTAAAGAGGATCCCGTACCTACTTATAATAGGCGAAAAAGAGGCGGAAAGCGGAACAGTTTCTGTCAGAAAGCAGGGAGAAGGCGACAAGGGGAGCATGACAACCGGTGAGTTTGTCGATTTTATTAGGAAAGAGATTGCGAAGGAGGTTTCATATTAACTTCGCAAATTTAAATAAATCTGATTATTAACAAAAGCTAGGAGGAAAGAACTATTACGGGACCAATTAGGCGAAGCCCTGCAAGGGTAGTACAGCAGGCTCACAGAATTAACAATAAGATCAATGCAAAGGTGATCAGGGTCGTCGGTGATGACGTCGAAACAGCAGTAATGAGTATCCAGGATGCCCTGAAGCTGGCAGACTTAAGGGAACTCGATCTTGTTGAAATTTCCCCAAATGCAGATCCTCCTGTTTGTAAGATTGTTGATTATCAGAAGTTTCTTTATCAGCAAAAGAAGAAACAGAAAGAAATTAAAGCAAAAGCTGCGAGGATAGTCGTTAAAGAGATAAGATTCGGCCCAAACACCGATGATCACGATTATAACTTCAAGCTGAAGCATGCGATCAGGTTCCTTGAGGAAGGGGCAAAAGTAAGAGCTTATGTGTTCTTTAAAGGAAGGTCAATCCTTTTCAAGGAGCAGGGTGAAGTCCTTCTGCTGAGGTTTGCAAACGACCTTGAAGAATATGGGAAGGTAGAGCAGCTCCCCAGGCTCGAAGGCAAAAGGATGATAATATCATTCTCGCCTAAAAAGAAGAAGTAATTGTTTTATTATATTTTGATAACAGTATTATGCCAAAAATGAAGACTAATCCCGGTGCGAAAAAAAGATTCACTCTTACCGGAACAGGGAAAATCAAACGCAAACATGCTTTCAAAAGCCATATACTGACTAAGAAATCGACAAAGCGTAAGAGAAATCTTACTTATTTCGGTCTGGTTAATAAGGCAGACAGCAAAAATGTAAAGCTTCTTCTTGCAAGCAAATAAGAAATAACGGGGCGTATTGATTAATTAAAACGAGTAATAACAGATTGTCCAGCACCAAAAGATTCCGTAACCAGAGGAACGCTGGCATTCAAAAATGATGAATTATGCCAAGATCAGTAAATTCGGTCGCATCCAGAGCCAGGAAAAAGAAGGTTCTGAAGCAGACAAAAGGAAATTTCGGTTCAAGAAGGAATGTTTTTACAGTCGCCAAGAATACCCTGGATAAAGGTCTGGGATATGCATACCGCGACAGGAAGAAAAAGAAAGGCGAATTCAGGTCACTCTGGATCCGCAGAATAAATGCAGGAGTCAGGCAATATGATATGAGCTACTCCGAATTTATCGGGAAAGTTGAAAAGAAAGGCATTGCACTTAACAGGAAAACACTTGCAGATCTTGCAATGAATCACCCGGAAGCTTTTAAAGCCATTGTTGAAAAGGTAAAATAAAGATCATTGGACCAAAAAAAGGGATATGCT
>JBAVOD010000157.1:0-1726 GCA_049691735.1 Bacteroidales bacterium | reverse complement strand
TTTCAGGGATAAATCCGTTTTCAGCTGTGCAGGGCATATAGACAAGCCTGTCATAATACCCGTTCCCCAGATATTCGCCCGTGAAGCCATTCATAACGCTTGTATCCACATAAACCGGATAGGCCGGATCCTGAACAGCGATCACATTCTGCTTTCCAAAAATTTCGAGAATGTTTCCGGTATCGCATTTGGAACCGTCCGAAACAAATATCTCATCGGCATGGATATCAGCACCACGATCCTGAAAATCATTCTTTGCAATAGCCTCACGAAGAAAATCATAGCCCTGGTCAGGTCCGTATCCTTTGAACATCCCCTGTTTTGACATCTCTTCAACTCCTTCGTGAAAAGCACGGATGACTGTCGGAACAAGCGGTTGTGTGACATCACCAATCCCCATCCTTATGATATCGGCCTGCGGATTCAATTGCTGATATTCACGGACCCTTCGACTGATTTCAGGGAAAAGATAACCCGCCTGAAGCTTAAGATAGTTTTCGTTTATCTGTGCCATTTTTATATTTTTGACTCAAATATATTAAAGTTACATTCTCTCTGATGCTTTGAATCATATTCATTTCATGGTTAGTTGCAGTAAGTCAAAAGTCAGAGATCTCTATTTTGCAAATATATGGAAACGAACGGCTTTCTAAAAATGCACGGGCTTGGCAATGAGTACATTGTGCTTGATGCTGCAAATATTGGATTTCAGCTCACAAAACAGGCAATCATACGGTTGTGCAATATTCATTTCGGGATCGGCTCCGATGGTATCGTAATGAAAGTGCCATCTGATAAGGCTGATTTTGGTTTCAGGGTTTATAATCCCGATGGTTCTGAAGCAGAAAAAAGCGGAAACGGTCTTCGCATATTCTGCAAATATCTGTATGATTACGGTTTTGCCAAAGGCAGGCATTTTTCAGTTGAAACCCTTACAGATGTGGTTTATGCCGATATTGTTGAGGAAGCAGAAATGAAGGCCTCGCTGGTGAGGGTTGATATGGGGAAGGCAATTTTTTCATCACGCAGTATACCGGTTAATTCCGATTTGCCCGAATTCATCGGACAGAAGATCTGGGCCGGCGACAGGGAATTTGAAGTTAATTGTGTTTCGGTGGGGAATCCGCATTGTGTTGTGATCAAACAGGACCTGGATGAAAATGAGGTCAGGAAGTACGGTCCTTTGCTGGAGAACCATCCGTTGTTCCCCAACCGCATTAATGTCCAGTTTGCCACACCCATTTCGGATCACGACGCCCGGATACTGATCTGGGAACGCGGAGCGGGCTATACCCTGGCTTCAGGCAGCTCATCCTGTGCAGCTTCAAGCGTTCTGGTGAAAAGGGGACTGGTAAAGGGCGACCTGACGATGCATATGCAGGGTGGAACACTGAAGATACAAATTGATAAAGAGTGGAATATCCGAATGACAGGTGAGGTTAGAGAAATCGCAAAGGGTGTGCTGTCGGAGGAATTGCTTGAGGATTTAAACAAACCGGTTGCGGGCTGATACTGCCCGGCCATTCAATGAACAAAGCATAGATGAAACTGAATTTTTGCAGTCTAAGCAGCGGAAGCAGCGGTAATTGTTATTATCTGGGGAATGAGTTCCATGGAATATTGATCGATGCGGGGATACCGGCAAAATCAATCAAAAAATTTCTCAACGATCTTGATATTTCTGTGCAGAGCATTATGGGTGTGCTGATAACACACAATCATATAG
>JBAVOD010000156.1:0-7714 GCA_049691735.1 Bacteroidales bacterium | reverse complement strand
AGACTATTGTGGAATTTTATTTAAACGACGCTTAAAGACCTGATCAGCACATCAAAAAAGCTACGAAGGTTCAACATATTATGAAGATTACTTTCAGATATCAAAAATTAGTATAACCTTTGTTTTTTTAATACTTTAATATTTGAATTATGAACATTTATGCAGGAAGTCTTCATTTTAAAATGAATGAAGCAGAATTAAGAGAATTATTTGAAGAGTATGGAGAAGTAACGACCGCGAAGATCATTATTGATAAATACTCCGGGAAAAGTAAAGGGTTCGGCTTTGTGGAGATGCCTAACGAAGCTGAAGCAAAAAAGGCCATAGAGGAACTTAATGGCATTGAAGTTCAGGGCAGGAAGATAATCGTTAACGAATCTATTGAAAGAACTGACAGAAGAAGTAATTTCAGAGGTGGCGACAGTGACCGCAGAGGAGGTGGTGGAAACAGGAGAGAGAATTACCGGTAAACAAAATAAAATTATTACTATGAAAGGCACTGTTAAATGGTATGACAGGGTTAAGGGTTATGGATTTCTGCAGACTGAAGATCAGAAAGACATTTTTATCCACCGATCGGGACTTGAGATACCGCAAACCGAACTTGAAACGGGACAGGTTGTCGAATTTGAAGTAGAAATGAGAGAGAAAGGGCCTGTTGCTATTAAAGTCAGAAAAGTAGAATAGATCTAGCTCCGTAATGATAAAAAAGAGGCCGCCTAAACTGCCTCTTTTTTTTATTCCCTCTGATATCAGAGCAGCGTCCATGGACTCCTGTATTCGTATTGTAAGATTATTTTAATTTCCCGGGGAGCCGGAGCATAAAATCTTAAAACCTGCCGAAAATCGAGTATCTGGCAGTATTGCAGAATATAGAGGAATATAGGAAAAGCCCGTTCACGTTTGTGAACATCCTGCGTTCGAGATGAAGGACAGGCTCTCCTTTCCCCAGCCCGAGGAACTTACTTATCTTTACAGAAGCCGGTATTGCCCTGATCCTTTGTTCCCCTCCCTTTATTTCAACGTGATAATGATCTCTCAGTATCTGGAAAAGCGACCTGTTCTCAAACTGGCGTGACGTTATACGGGGCAGGTTAATGTTGGCAATGTAGCTTATGTCGTGAAAGATGGGGCTTCCTTCAAGGAGGCGTAGCCGCTCCATGTAAATGCACCCCGATTCCCTTTCGAGATCCGAAAGGGGGAACATGAACTTTTCAGGCCATGCTGTCAGGATGGGCCTGACAATTATCTTTGTTTGCAGGTTCCTGTTGCCAACAGCTGAAGTTGTACCCGAAACAGACAAGATGCCTATCTCCCTGGGCATCAGATTAATTATGCTCCCTTTCCCCTGATGCTTCCGTATATAACCCTCATTTGCCAGAAATCCAAGTGCCTGACGGACTGTGGGGCGCGTCATTGAATAGAGCCTGCAAAGCTCATTTTCTGACGGGAGAAGATCGCCTTCATTATATACTCCGTCATCTATGTGCTTCCGAAGAATTTCGTAAAGCTTCCTGTACCGCGGAACCTGCGTTTTTTCCACTTTCAAATGAAATTTTTTGTAAATATATAAGTTTCTACTTGTAAATACAAGTAATATATATATGTTTGTAATAATTTTATGTCTAGCGATATAATTAAATTACAGAACTTATTTAAACTAACTTATGTTAACATGTGGATGGAAGACGGAAGACCGCTATAAGGTGTACGTAACTGATCAGAAGATTGCTTCGTTCCTCGCAATGACGGAAGACACTTAAAGCGTCCTGCATGGCAAGCTCTGCGATACCTCTGCGTTTCACTCTGCGAAGCTCTGCGAGAAAGGATTTAAGAAGACCGAAGACGACAACTTGCATAACTATAAATCAGAATCAGTAACCAGCCAATAAATAATAACATGTCAATCGAGATAATAATGCCAAGGCAGGGTCAGTCGGTCGAGACCTGCATAATCACAAAATGGTTCCGCGGAAAAGGGGAACAGGTCAAGACAGGAGATCTTCTGTTTTCATATGAGACCGACAAAGCGGCTTTTGATATGGAATCTCCGGCAGACGGTACGATCCTTGAAATATTTTTCAATGAAGGATCGGAAGTGCCTGTCCTCGCGGGTGTGGCCCTGCTTGGAGACCCCACTTCAGATTTAGTCAGAACCGGGGAACCGGAACCGGTGGCACTTTCCACGACAGGTGCAGTAAAGGCAGCCGTGGTTTTGTCTGCAGCGCCATTTCCGTCCGTCACTTCCGGGATCAGGATCTCTCCGCGGGCCAGGCGCCTGGCAAATGCAAACAGCCTGAACTATAACGGGCTGGCAGGCTCCGGCCCAAACGGCAGGATTATTTGCAGCGATATCGAAAAGGTTCTGGCATCCGCTGCGGGGGGACCTCCTCCAAAACATGATACTGTGCCTGAATATTCCGACACACCTTTAACAAACATCAGAAAGCTTATTGCCGAAGCGATGCACTCGTCGCTCCGCAATTCAGCTCAGCTCACTCATCATATGAGCGCTGATGCCCGAAAAATAATGGCAGCAAGGAAAAGGGCAAAGGAAGGTGCCCGAGGCACTCCAGGAGTTGATATTACCCTGAACGACATGATCTGCTGGTGCGCTATACGTGCCCTCGGGAAATTTCCGGAAGCAAACAGCCATTTTTTCGACGATCATATAAGGACTTTCAATAAAGTACACCTGGGCATTGCTGTTGATACACCCAGGGGACTGATGGTCCCGGTTGTCAGGGATGCCGGTGAAATGGATCCGGCTGCCCTGTCGGCAGGTCTCAGGTCGGTTGCCGAAGCCTGCCGTAAAGGAAGTATCAATCCCGAACTGCTTCGCAGCACTGCAGCTTCATTCACTGTATCCAACCTGGGGAACTACGGGGTTGAAATGTTTACTCCGGTTATAAACCTTCCCCAGGTTGCCATTCTGGGCGTTTGTACAATAACATACAGGCCTGCCGATCTTGGTAACAATGTTTTCGGCTTCGTACCTTTTGTCGGACTTTCCCTTACTTACGACCACCGCGCGATCGACGGGGGTCCTGCAACTTTGTTCCTTCGCGAGATAAAAGACCAGATCGAATCATTTGAGTATCAGTGATCCACAGTTATGGCACAGGTGGCTGTCGGGCAAACATAAAAAAAACACCGGTCAGAAACTACAGAACATAAATAATATCAAACATGCCTAAAAATCAGAATATCAATCCGAAAATTGTCAGAAAACCCCAATTCATAGAATTTGGAAAGATCCCCGTTAACCAGTACAGCAGGACCATTGAGGAAGAAAAATCAAATTTTACCACAGGTGATTTCATAAGGATCTATCACGATATGGTTGTAATACGTGAATTTGAGACGATGCTTAACCTTATCAAGACAAAAAACGAATACATGGGGATTGCCTATGACCATCCCGGCCCGGCTCACCTTTCAATAGGTCAGGAAGCTTCTGCTGTCGGAATGGCTTACACACTCGGTACTGATGATTTCATTTTCGGATCGCACCGGAGCCATGGTGAAATACTTGCCAAGGGATTGTCGGCAATCAGCAAGCTGGATGAGGAGACCCTCTACTCAATTATGAGCACTTACTTCGGAGGCAGCACTCTCAGGGTTGTTGAAGAGGGATTCTCAGGCTCAGTAAAGGAACTGGCAATTCACTTCCTGTTATACGGCGCCCTGGCAGAGATCTTTGCCCGTGAGAATGGATTTAATAAAGGACTTGGCGGTTCAATGCATGCCTTCTTCACTCCCTTCGGCATTTATCCCAATAACGCAATTGTCGGAGGGTCAGGTGACATCTCAGTTGGTGCAGCCCTCTACAAGAAGATCAACAGGAAGCCGGGTATCATTGTCTGCAACATTGGTGATGCCTCATCGGCCTGCGGGCCTGTCTGGGAAGGGATCATGTTCTCAGCCATGGATCAGTACAACACACTGTGGGAGGGAGACTATAAAGGCGGATTGCCCCTGATCTTCAATTTCATGAACAACCTGTACGGAATGGGAGGGCAGACTGCCGGCGAGACAATGGGATTCGGCATTCTTGCAAGGATCGGCGCAGGTGTGAATCCTGACATGATGCATGCCGAAAGAGTTGACGGGTACAATCCACTTGCCGTAATCGATGCCTTCATGCGCAAAAAGGAGCTGATCAGGCAGAAAAAAGGTCCGGTGCTGCTCGATACCCTGACCTACAGGATAAGCGGGCATTCGCCATCAGATGCCTCAACTTACAGATCAAAGGAAGAGATTGAAGCATGGCAGAAGGAAGATTCCATTGTTTCCTATGGCAATGAGCTTGTAACAGCAGGGATCGCCGACACTGTACTCCTTGAACAAATAAGGAATGACGCAAACAGACTGCTCTCTCACATCCTGAGGATCACCATCGATGACAAAGTATCGCCCCATCTTGATCTGACAACTGATCCGGATGCGATAGGGAAAATGATGTTTTCAAACGGATCGTCCGAAAAGATGGGAGAAGGCATTCCCGATACATTGCTTAAACTTGATGAAAATCCAAGGGTAAAATCACTTAAGAACAAGGAAAGATTTTTTAAGGACAGGGATGGTAATCCGGTCTCCAAAACCAGGCTTTACCAGTTGCGCGATGGCATTTTCGAAGCAGTCATTGACCGGTTTTACAGGGATCCGACCCTTGCTGCATGGGGAGAGGAGAACCGTGACTGGGGGGGTGCTTTTGCAGTCTACCGCGGACTCACGGAATCACTCCCGTATCACAGGCTGTTCAATTCGCCCATCGCCGAGGGAGCTATTGTCGGCACTGCCATCGGTTACGGCATGTGCGGAGGCAGAGTGATAGCTGAGATCATGTATTGCGATTTCCTCGGCCGGTCGGGTGATGAGGTTTTCAATCAGCTTCCGAAATGGCAGGCAATGAGCGGGAACATGATCAGGATGCCGGTTGTTGTGAGAGTGTCGGTAGGTTCGAAATACGGCGCCCAGCACTCACAGGACTGGTCATCGCTTGTTGCACATATACCGGGGCTGAAGGTTGTGTTCCCGGCAACACCCTATGATGCAAAGGGATTGATGAACAGCGCATTGCAGGGCACAGATCCTGTTATTTTCTTTGAAAGCCAGAGGATATACGATATTGGCGAAATGTTCCATACATCAGGTGTACCCGAAGGTTATTACGAGATACCAATTGGTGAACCTGACATAAAGATCCCGGGAGATGATATTACGATACTCACAATCGGTGCAACTCTCTATCCGGTACTGAAGGTGGCTGAGATCCTGAAAAAGAATTACGGGGTCGGCGCTGAGGTCATTGATGCCCGTACAATGGTACCATTTAATTATGTGCCTGTAATAGAGTCGGTCAGGAAAACCGGAAAGATCGTTCTGGCAAGCGATGCATCGGCAAGGGGTTCGTTCCTTAAGGAGATGGCTCAGACGATAACCGAACTGGCATTTGATGACCTTGATGCTCCTCCGGTTGTGGTCGGATCGAGGAACTGGATCACTCCGGCATACGAAATGGAGCAGTTTTTCTTTCCTCAGCCTGACTGGATCCTCGATGCGATCCATCAGAAGATCATGCCTCTCAGTGGACATGTCATCAAAACCGATTTCAGCTTTGAAAAGTCTGTCAGACTGAACAAAGAAGGGGTGTAACTGCTTTTTGATATCTTTGCATTTCAGTCGTGACAAAATGGAAAATATTATTGAGAGCATCAGGGCAAAATCCGGGTTCATAATCGATATGGACGGGGTTATTTATCACGGGAACAAGCTGCTTCCGGGAGTCAATGACTTCTTCAAATGGCTTGAGAGCTCGGATAAGAAATACCTTTTCCTTACAAATGCCAGTCAGCGGACCCCGAAAGAGTTGCACGAGAAGCTTGAAAGGCTGGGTATTGGAGTGAAGGAAGATCACTTTTATACAAGTGCACTTGCAACCGCAGGCTTCCTTGCAAACCAGAAACCTGGCGGAAGCGCCTATATCATCGGCGATGCCGGACTTATCCATGCTCTGTACAGTGTGGGATACTCGATGAACAATGTGAACCCAGACTATGTGGTCGTAGGTGATACAAACAGCTATAATTTTGAAAAAATTGAAACTGCAATCAACCTTGTGATCAGGGGGGCCCGGCTGATCGGGACCAATCCCGACGTAAGCGGACCGGTCGAGAACGGGATCACACCATCGGTTAAGGCATTGATCGCTCCCATCGAAATAGCATCGGGCAAGAAAGCTTATTTCGTAGGAAAGCCCAATCCGCTTATGATGAGGATCGCATTGAAAACACTCGGAGTGAAAAGGGAAGAGGCGATCGTGATTGGTGACAGAATGGATACCGACGTAAGGTGCGGCCTTGAATCGGAAATTGATACCCTCCTCGTACTGAGCGGGATAACCACCCGCACAGAGATTGACAATTTCCCGTACCGCCCCAGATATGTACTCAACGGGGTAAATGATCTGGTTCAACAGACCGGTCAATGAGCGAAGAAAAGAAATACAGGAAAGAGCGTAAAACCGTGGCAGGTTTTATGCGTCGTCTGTACAGGCAGGGACTGACCACAACTTCGGGAGGTAACATAAGCCTGAAGGTCTCCGACGACATCATTGCGATAACCCCTTCAGCCACCGACAAGGGAAGAATGAAATGGAAGGAAGTGGGGATCATGAGCATCCTGGGCGAAAACCTGACACCCGATCTTAAACCCTCAATGGAAGCTGCGATGCATCTTCTGATTTACAGGAAGAAAAAAGAGGTCTCGGCAATCGTCCATGCCCACCCGGTTTTCGCATCTGCCTACACAGCAATGAAATGCAGTGTCGACACCAGCCTGACTGCAGAGGCAAGGGCTATCTGCGGGGAACCATTGTTCGTACCTTATGCTTTGATGGGTACAAAGGAGCTGGCAATAAAGGCTGCTGAATCGATTGCTTCAGCCGATATCCTTCTGCTTGAAAATCATGGCATCCTGGCTGTAGGATCAACAATGCTTCAGGCTTTTGACAGGCTCGAAGTGCTTGAAAATGCGGCAAAGATGACAATGATAGTCGAAATGACCGGCAGAAAGAAACCGCTTACTAAAATGAGGATCAGGGAACTTGATAAACTTTTCAGATGATAAGGGGAATATTGTTCGACATGGATGGTGTACTTGTTGATTCGGCGCCATATATCAGTAAAGCGGCCATTATGATGTTTGCCGAAAAGGGATTGAAGGTCACGAGGGAAGATTTTATTCCGTTTGTAGGAACAGGCGAAAACAGATACATCGGAGGGGTTGCGGAAAAATATGGATTGAAAGTGGATATCGATAAAGTCAAGGCAAGAACTTACGAAATCTATAAGGAGATAATCCGAGGCCGGCTGTTACCCTTGCCAGGAGTAAGGGAGTTCATCGGCAGGTGCATGAAGAAGGGCCTGAAGCTTGCTGTGGCTACAAGCACCGACCGTATAAAGCTTGAGGCAAGCCTCACCGAAATCAATCTCTCCACTGAATTATTCGATGCGATGGTCGACGGGCTTGAAGTGGAAAACAAAAAGCCCTTTCCTGATATTTATATCAAAGCCGCAGGATTGCTTGGTCTCAATCCTGCAGATTGCCTTGTAGTCGAGGATGCCATAAGCGGCATAAAAGCGGCAAAAGCTGCAGGTTGCAGATGCCTTGCCGTAACCTCCTCATTCAGCAGGGAAGACCTTAAGGAGGC
>JBAVOD010000155.1:0-2746 GCA_049691735.1 Bacteroidales bacterium | reverse complement strand
TCAATAGTTCGTTAAATGTTGATATAAATATTTGAAAATCAATAAAATAATCATGAAATAATTTGGTTAAGTCCCTGATAATCAGTAACTTAATAGATCAACCAAATCTATATCAAGTTATGATTACCAGGGAACAAAAACCGTATAACACATTCATATCAAGTATGATAGACAAATTGCCTAATATTAATCAATGAAGAAGGACGTTTCTTATGGAAACTCTGATCTTGTTTTTGTCTATTCGTGGACGAATCAATTTCTTACAGCTTGCAAGGTATGGAAAATATAAAGAACAGCGATATCGTCAGCAGTTTGAAAAGCGCTTTGATTTTCTGGCCTTCAACAAAGAGCTTACCTTATCACAGGGGAGCGGAAGATATGCAATTGCCTTTGATCCAAGCTATGTATCAAAATCCGGGAAGGAGACTCCCGGTGTCGGCTGGTATTGGTCAGGTTGTGCCAACAGGGCTAAATGGGGTCTGGAAATTGGTGGCTTAGCTGCCATTGATATTGATAATCATACCACTTTTCACCTTGAAGCTGTTCAAACACTTAACTCCGATGATCAAAACCTTTCTGATTGGTATGCAGGGGTAATATCCGAAAGAAAAGACACCTTAAAATCTATATCAAAATACCTGGTTGCCGATGCATGGTTCTCCAAAAAGTCTTTTGCGGATCGGATGATCTCATCAGACATGCATCTGGTCAGTAGGCTCAGAGATGATGCAGACCTGAGAT
Organism: Bacteroidales bacterium; assembly: GCA_049691735.1. Classification (GTDB taxonomy): domain Bacteria; phylum Bacteroidota; class Bacteroidia; order Bacteroidales; family VadinHA17; genus LD21. The sequence continues at coordinate 2,005 of JBAVOD010000155.1, read as the reverse complement.
ATCTTTGCACTGAAATCCCGACCGGAAAAAGAGGCAGGCCAAGAAAATACACCGGGAAGATCGACATTGACAACATTGACCGAGACTACTTCACTTATATATCCAGGGATGAGGAGTCAACTATATACGCAGGAAAAGTCTATTCCAAAGCCCTCCGACGTGATATAATGCTGGTTCATGTCACATACTCCAAAACAAACGGGAAAGATGCCCGAAAGCTCTATTTCTCTACCGACATTTCAATGGATCCCAATGATGTGCTGCTTTATTATCGTAGCCGTTTCCAGATCGAATTCCTTTATCGCGATGGGAAACAACATACCGGACTCAATGACTCGCAAGCCAGAAGTGAAAACAAACTCCATTTTCAATTCAATGCCTCTCTAACTTCCATTAACATTGCTAAGGCAATACATTGGTTGAGCATACCTAAAAAAGAAAGAGGAACATTTTCTATGGCAGATATTAAAACAATGAATCACAATATATTAATGTTAAACCGATTTTTTGACGTGTTCGGCATTTACCCATACTCTGCAAAAAATAAGAAATATGTCAAAGAACTTATATTATACGGTACTATGGCTGCTTAAAACTTTAACGAACTATTGTGCTTATAACAGCACGTTTTTTCTGCTTCAGGCTTATATAGAGCCAGATAAATCCTGCTATAATAAACGGAATACTCAGGATCTGTCCCATATCAAGTGGCAGTTTCGTTTCAAAGGCGACCTGCGGCTCTTTCACGAATTCGATAAGAAATCTTGCCGTAAAAACAAGGATCAGGAATATGCTGATCAGCAGCCCCTGTATATGTTCACCCTTGTTTTTCCAGTATATCCGGTAAAGGATTATGAATACTATCAGGTAAGAAAGCCCCTCATAGATCTGGGTCGGATGCTTTGGTACGGTCTCTCCGTTCCTGAGAAAAACAAAGCCCCAGGGCAGGTTTGTTTCAACGCCGTAAATTTCTGAGTTCATCAGGTTTCCCATCCTGATAAAAAATCCCGAAAGAGCCACAACAATTGCAATGCGGTCGATGATCCATGTATAATCCTTCTTTTCCTTCCTTACAAAAAGCCAGAGGGCTATGAGAATCCCGATTGCTGCCCCGTGACTTGCCAGACCGCCATGCCAGATCTTCAGGATTTCAAGCGGGTGGCTCAGATAATACCCGGGTTCATAAAAAAGGCAGTGACCCAGCCTTGCCCCGACGATGGTGCCAACAGCCATGTAAACCGTCAGGCGGTCAAGCATCGCAGTTGTAAGATTTTCATTCTTAAAGATCCTGTTCATTATGATATATCCGAACAGGAATGAAGAGGCAAACAGCAAACCGTACCATCTTATGGCAAAGGAACCTATCCTGAGGATTTCGGGATTTACGTTCCACATAATTATTTGGAGATGCATAAAATAAGGTGTGTATTAATTGCCAAAGGTAAAAAATATTATACATAATTACCGGGCAAAGATTACCTGATTAGATTGAACCATAGCGAACTCTCTTCAAAAAGATGTATGTTTGTAGCTCAACCACGGAAGAGCTTGATGAAAGAAAGACTTTTCAGATTCCTTTTGTTGCTTTTAGGCGGATATTTGCTGGTATCAGGATGCGCAAAAATGAATACTCCGACAGGCGGGCCAAAGGACAGAGAAGCTCCGAAGATCACTAATAGCGTGCCCCCCAACGGAACTGTTAATTTCAAAAGCAGCGAAGTTGTAATTACCTTCAATGAGTACGTGGTTCTTGACAAGATTAATGAGAAGTTCATGGTATCTCCGCCGATGAAGCGGAAGCCAAAAGTCTTCACGCGCGGCAAATCAGTTCATATCCAATTATTTGACAAGCTTAGGGACAGTACAACCTACACCTTTTATTTCCAGGATGCTATCAGGGATCTGAACGAAGGGAATCCAATAAGCAACTATCAGTTTGTGCTCTCAACCGGTCCCGTCATAGATTCACTTTCTGTGACCGGCAATGCCCTGACAGGGCTCACTC
>JBAVOD010000154.1:0-2538 GCA_049691735.1 Bacteroidales bacterium | reverse complement strand
CTCTTGCTGCCGCTGATGTTTATAATGCCATCAACAGCCTGAGAACCAGCCTTGAAAAGACTGCGACGCTGATGACAAACCTTAATTCGGGGAAGGGATCAGCTGGCAAACTTCTCACAAATGATTCACTTTACCTGAACCTGACCAACAGTCTTGAGAATCTTAACCTGCTTTTACAGGATGTGAAGACCAATCCTAAACGGTATGTGCATTTTTCCCTTTTCGGGAAAAAAAATATTCCGGAAAAATAGTTTTCTATTAAAATCCAGAGTATCTTGATTTTAAATTGCAGGAGTAAATCGATGGCAAAATAGTCCTGATTTTTATTGATTTTTGTTGATTTTTGATCAAGATTTTCTAATAAATTGTTACACACTAATAAACCGGCCTCATTGTGGTTAGTGTTCTAATAATCAATATTTTAAACTAATATATTTTTTTTGTGCGCATAAGTTACTGACCATTAAAATCATATACTTTTTTTGTAAAAATCAAGTAAAAAAAATTTTTTTTTTAACCTTTTTTTTTACAAATATTGCTTACCGATTCAGTTTGACTTGGAGCCTAAAACTATAAACATCTAACCTTCATGAATAAATCGCACATTGATGTCTGGAATAACTGTCTGCAAATTATAAAGGACATTATTCCATCCGTCAGTTTTAAAACATGGTTCGAACCGATTATCCCTTTAAAACTTGAGAGCAACATTTTAACTATCCAGGTGCCAAGTCCTTTTTTTTACGAATATCTTGAGGAGCAATACATCGACATTCTTAGAAAGACGCTCAGACGTGAGATTGGAACGGAAGCCAAGCTGGAATACAACGTTGTGCTTGAAAACGCCAACTATTCGGATGGCAAGCCTTATACGGTAAGATATCCTTCAAGGAACAAGACTGATCTGAACAATAAGCCGGTTCAGGTGCCATTTGACGTAACCCAGCCCTCGATAAAGAATCCGTTTGTAATTCCGGGCATCAAGAAGGTTCATTTCGATCCTAAGCTTAACCCCGATTACAACTTCAACAACTACGTGGAAGGTGAATGCAACCGGCTTGCAAGGTCAGCAGGTATCGCTGTCGGGAATAACCCCGGTGGCACCGCATTTAATCCACTCATGATCTACGGAGACTCAGGGCTGGGGAAAACCCATCTTGCCCAGGCTATAGGGATCCTTGTCAAGGAAAAGCATCCTGATAAGGTTGTCCTTTATGTAAATGCGAATAAGTTTCAGACCCAGTTTGTTGAATCTGTCCGCAACAATAACAAAAATGATTTTCTGCATTTCTACCAGATGATCGATGTCCTGATCCTTGATGATGTTCACGAATTTGCAGGAAAAGAAAAAACCCAGGATACTTTTTTCCACATTTTCAACCATATCCATCAGTCGGGCAAGCAGCTCATCCTGACATGTGACAGGCCCCCGGTGGAGCTGCAGGGAATGGAACAAAGACTTCTTTCGAGGTTCAAATGGGGACTTCAGGCCGATCTTCAGAGGCCGGATTATGAAACCAGACTGGCTATTCTTAAAAAGAAAGCATACAATGATGGTATCGAACTGCCTGACGAGATATTCGAATACCTTGCTGCCAATATCTCCAACAACATCAGGGAGCTTGAAGCTGTGCTTATCTCACTATATGCGCAATCGACCCTCAACAGGAAAGAGATCACCCTCGAGCTTGCACGGCAGATGGTTGAAAAGCTTGTAAGCACATCGCGTCGCGAAATAACAATTGAGTATATCCAGAAGATCGTATGCGACTATTATAAGATCCCTATCGACCTTATTCAGGGAAAGACCAGGAAACGGGAGATTGTTCAGGCACGCCAGGTCTCAATGTATTTTTCAAAGAGCCTTACCAAAGCATCGCTGGCAAGCATAGGATCGCATATCGGAGGTAAGGACCATGCAACGGTGCTGCATGCCTGCAAGACCGTGAATAATCTTATCGACACCGATAAGCATTTCAGAAACCAGATAAACGAGATCGAAAAGAAACTTAAGGTCTGATTCTACCGGGGAGCTGCTCAGGTTGCTGCCGTTTGACTGCCGGACTGCAACTTATTACTTCTTTCCTTTTGCCACGAATGCAGCGGGATCGATATCCTTGACGCACCTGAATCCCACTGTGCTGCTCCTGTCAAATCCCGGCGAAACCAAAAGCATGATCTGCGTTTTGTCGAGTGGCTGCGGTCCGCCTTCAATGTACCATTCACTTGAAACGGGTTTATAGAAGCTTCCTCCCCTGATAACCGTAAAATAGTACGATCCGTCAAAGTACATGTCATTTGTCATCTGCCAGACATTACCCACAAGGTCGACAACTCCATAAGGGCTCATTCCTTTGGGGAAAGCATCGACAGGTGTAGCCTTGTCAAAGCCGTTGTTACAAAAGGTCGCGTGGAATTCGTTGCCCCATGGCCATTTCCTGCCGTCGGTGCCCTGGGCGGCAAGCTGCCACTCAGCCTGGGTCGGGAGCCTTTTACCCGCCCACTTTGCATATGCTTTCATATCTTCATAGCTCAGGT
>JBAVOD010000153.1:0-2855 GCA_049691735.1 Bacteroidales bacterium | reverse complement strand
ATCAAGAAGAGGCAAAATAATTCTGGGCACTTATGGTGTGCGGCGACCAAAGAAAAAAGTAGTGAAGCCCGGCGTCCGGCAGGTCGCAGTCGTCAGCGAAAAGGATCTGAAAGAAAAGAAGCATCCGAGGGAAAGAAAAGTAATACATGAAGTGAAGGAGCCAGTCGGGGTTAAAGAAATTAAGAATGTAAAGGAAAAGGCTGCCAAAGATCTTAAAGAAGTGAAAGAACCCAGGCCGGTAAAGGAAATCAGGGAACATTCAGAAGAAAAAGCGGTCGTTACCGCAGTTGAAACGGTCGAATCCAAAAAGACAAAGGCAGAACATGAGCCTGTGGACGAATCTGCTGCAAAAAAGCAAAAGCCTCATAAGGAGACCAAACATGTAAGTGAGTCTGTTGAACTTTCCGCGGAAAAACCTCTGAAGGAAAAAAAAGAATCTCCCAAACCGAAGACATTGAAGGATAAGGAGCCTGATCAGGCCAAAGCCAAAAAAGAAAAGAAAGACTAGGACTGTTTTCTGACTATGAGCCATTCATAGTCTTCAGGATCAATCCGTGCATTTATTATCACAGGCTCATTCAAAGAGATTGCCGTATTAACTGCGGTTCTCATTTCTTTTTCATCTGTCGCTGTAAGTACCCGTACTCCGAGAAAATTATCTGAATTGAAGAGGTCTCCTGAGTATAAACCTGTTCCGTAAGGCTGAATATTCTGCCACGATTGCTTCACCCTGATCAGGTTCAGCTCCCCGTCGGAAAATACTATAATTATGACCGGGAGATTGTATCTCCTGGCAGTAATGACTTCTCCCGCCATCATCAGAAATCCGCCGTCACCTGTAACACAGGCCACAACCGATTCGGGATTCAGCAGCTGTACGGCCAGAGATGCCGGAATACCGAATCCCATGCCTGACCACCCGTTGGTCATCAGAAGGTTCCGTTTACCTTCAGTCCTCCAGTACTGGCCTATAAGATGGAGATGTGAACCTACATCAGCAGTAATTATTGAATTCACAGGCATTTCTTCCTGCAGTACCCTGAGAGCTGTAACCGGTCCGAAATGGCCTGTGAAGCCGTCAAACACCGATTTCATCTCATCCCTTATCTTTTTCACTTCGGCACCTGAACCTGAAAAATCATGATTCATTTCATCAAGCAGGCTGAACCATTCTGCCGGTTTCCCGGTATACTGGACCGACTCACAATTTACAGGCATATCAGTTTCGACAGAATTGAAATGCACCAGAGGGACCCGTGGTATCCAGGATTCATAATTGTACTCCACCGGATCATATCCCAGGCCTATGACAAGATCGGTCTTCTCAAAGATGTCTTCAAGGAAGTCGCTCAAAGCATGGAAAAGAACTCCTGCGTAGCAGGGATGGCTTTCGGGCAAAAGGCCCTTTGCCATGGGGGTCAGCACCACAGGAACCCTGTGTTTATCAAGGAAGGCCAATAATGCCGGACCGGTGTCAAGCCTTGCAGCTGTAAGTCCGGCGGCAATGACAGGTGACCTGGACCTTCCAAGCACTGACCTGATCAAAGCCTTATCGTTCACGTTGGGCCCTTCGGGCTGACGCGATGTGTGGTGACCGGCTTCCGCTGAAACCTCAGCAAAAGCCAGATCAGAGGGCAATCCGAGATGAACCGGTCCGGGGTATTCTTCCCGGCATAATTCAAAAGCTCTGGCCAGTACCTCCCCGATATTGGAAGGTGTAACCCTGAAAGTAGCTTTTGTAATCGGACCGAATAGTTTCTGATGATCAATGTTCATCTGGACAGTCCTGCTGAGCATCGGATCGTCCATTTCGCTGGTGAGAACTATCACGGGCGATCGGTCGAGGAACGCTTCCCCCGTCCCGGTTGCCATGTTTGTAGCTCCCGGGCCGAAAGTGGCATGGCATACACCGGGTACGCTTGTCAGCCTTGCCGATACATCAGCCATTATTCCAGCTGCAGATTCATTTGAAACAAGAATGAATTCAATTCCGGCTGCCCTGAAAGCCTCCATATATGGAATAGACGGGCTCCCGGGTATGCCGAAGACATATCTGACCCCCAGACTAAATAATTGATCTGCAAGATACTCTGCAGCGGTCATTGTAAGTAATTCAAGTTTCGCAAATATTTAACATCCATACCGTCGCCTTCCCGCCCCTTTAGGGGAGGGCTGGGGAGGGGCAGGCAAAGGATTGAAGAGAAATCCAAAATTTTGAAGGACTGCTTAAATAATTGATTTGCTATTAAAACAAAACTATTAAATAAAATCCGGAATCATATCCGGCGAAATCAAATTCCATTAAATTTATCCTGATCATAACCAGTAAATGAACTGAGATGAAAAACTTGCTCTTCAGAAAAACGGCCCTGGCTTCAGCTCTATTTGTACTGTCAGCCTTAGCCGCCCTGCCGCAGATGTCGCCTGAAGTGTACAGGGAAGCTGACGACCTTGTAAAGATGACGACAGGAAAAGTTTACTATGGGAGCGTTCGTCCTTCATGGGTCGGTAAGACAGGCCTGTTTCTTTATGAAAATTTCACTCCTTCAGGAACTGACTATGTGCTGGTAAATCCCACGAAGCTCACAAAAACAAGCCCATTTGACCAGAAAAAGTTTGCTTTAGCTTTTGAAGCCGCAACAGGAACCAGGGCCACGCCTGGAAAGCTGCCGATACGGAACCTGGTTTTTTCCGAAAGACTCGGAAGCTTTGCATTTACATATGAAAATTACAACTGGATCTGCAATCTTAAGAATTACCGGATAACAAAGGGAGATGAGGTAGCGGAGCGCATTAGGCGGGGTGCCTGGGACTGGGGCTTCAGGGATGAACTGACGGGCGACCCGGTTGAGTCT
>JBAVOD010000152.1:0-3666 GCA_049691735.1 Bacteroidales bacterium | reverse complement strand
ATTTTTATATTTTAATGAGAGAATAGTTTGTACTTCGTCCGCCGGATGGATTTTTTTGAAGTATTTTCTTGTCCAAAAGGTCCTGAATATCCCTCAGTGCCGTATCCTGAGAACATTTGGCAATTTTCGCCCATTTTGAAGTTGTCAGCACACCCACGAAGTCATCCAGGAGTCTGTTTATCAGAAGTATTTGTCTGTTATTTAAAACCTCTGAAGCATATTTTGTCCAAAATTTGTGTTTATAGAGAACTTTTGAAAGAATAATATCCGAAAAATTAAGAGCATTTTCCAAACACTTTAAATACCAGATAATCCAATGAGTTATGTCAAGAGATCCTTTTTGGGTTTTTTCTAAAATATTGTAATATTTTTTTCTCTCCACTCTTATTTGTGATGACATACTATAAAACCTTTGGGGAGAACCATCAGATTTAGTCAGTAACATATCACTCAATGCACGAGCTATTCTTCCATTTCCATCTTCAAAAGGATGAATTGTTACAAACCACAAATGCGCTAATGCAGATTTTATTAATAAATCCTCTCCTGATTCTTTATTAAACCATGACAGAAAGGTTTTTATTTCTTTTTTAATATCACCGGCAGGAGGCGCCTGATAATGGACTTTTTCTTTTCCCATGGCTCCCGAAACAACTTGCATGGGACCGGTAGAATCATCTCTCCAATTACCAGCAATTATTCTATATATTCCACTCCGGCCGGAAGGGAATAACGCAGAATGCCAGCCAAATAGCCTGTCAATAGTCATTGGCTTATTAAAATTCCTGGTTGCATCAACCATCATATCTACCACACCATCAACATTCCTGTCAGATGTGACCAGTCCTGAGACTTTTATTCCGAGCCGTCTTGCAATTGAAGATCTGACCTGGTCAGGGTCAAGTATCTGTCCTTCAATTTCGGATGATTTAATGACTTCAATAGTAAGAGTTTCCAGGACAGCCTCATTTTGAAGTTTAAATCCCAGCGCCTCCATCTTTCCAATGAGCTTTCCCTGAAGATGTCTTACTTTAGAAAGAAGTAAAATTATCTCTTTGCTATCCCATCTGAAATTTGGCCAATCCTCCTGTTGATATATGTAGATTTTCATTCTACGCAATTTATGCGGCAAATATATTAATTAATCTCCGCAACCCCAAATATTATCCGTATATATTGCGGTGAATAGCTAACTTATTCTCCGCAGTCTTGCTGCTGGTTCAGATAAGGCACCTGGTCATCGTTATTCTGATTGCTAATTTAAAATTCATCGTTGTAATTTCGTATTACAACTACTCATACCTTAATGAATCAATCGGATTTCTATTGGCGGTTCTGTAATAGTTTACAGCAGCAACCAGTGCAACTAAAAGCAGGATTGAAAAACTACACAGAACAAATATTCCCCAGTGAAGCGGTACTTTTACAGCAAAATTTTGCATCCATTTATTTACCGTAAACCATGCGCCAATCAAACCTGCAAGAACAGAAGGAATGGCAATGTATTCCAACTCCAAAATAAAAACCCTCAGTATATCCGACAGGGTAGCGCCACTGATTTTTCGTATGGCCACTTCTTTTTGGTGCCTGTTAGCCTCGTTTGTTGTATAACCCAACAAGCCAATAATGGAAATGAGTAAAATAACTAAATTCCCGGCCATCAATGCGTTACGAAATCCCTTTTCGGTGATATACTTATTTTGGAGCTCGTCTTCAAGGCTGCTGACAGAAGCATCTTTTTGCGGCATACCCAGATTAAAAATGTCCGTAATTTTTTTTATCATACCATTTCCTGCCCCTTCATGAACTTTTATCAGAATTATAAATGAAGCATCAGGTCGCTCAATTTTCAATTGTTCAAATTTTTCTTCAGGCAAATAGAAAAACACTGAAGGTCGCAAATCCGGATCTGCCATAGAATTAATAATGAAATCGGGGAAGACACCGCATACAGTTGTTGAACCATGTTCGCTTATCCCGAGTTGTTTTCCTACAACCCCTTCCGTCCAGCCGTTGTTTAATTTCAGTAGTTCTGCTCCTTTTTTACTGATCAGGACATCGTTTGTAGCAGCATTTTCGGGCGAAAAATTGTGGCCATCCGATACCTGAATATTTAAAATTGAGTGGTAATCCTCATCAACCTGGTAAAAATCAGCAACATTGAACAAATCACTTTTTCTATTCTGCGAATACACGTTATTCCCCGAAGCACCATGCAAAGGTAAATCAAAACCCAATCCAACCTTTTCCACTTCAGGCATCGCCCTTAATTCGTTAAGTACAGCAGAAAGTTTGCTGCCTTCCATGCCGACAGTCGATCCATAATAAACTCCCTTTATCCGGTATCCGTGATCTGCGTTCTTCATTCTGCTGTATTGCATTGTTACAATAATCATCAGCGTAAGGATAAACGAGGCACCAATAAACTGAATGGCGAGTAATACCAATCTCCATGTGTTATTTTTCAACTTGTATGATCGAAAAATTGTCGCTACCGGTATGCGCGAAAAAAACCTTCCGGGCAGATAACTGGTGACTATTACCAATACAACAACTATTGCCAGCAATGGCCAGATAACATAAGGGTTCAGTACTGCACCGATACTATGTTGCAGTTGTGATTCGGCAATTGGTTTCGATGCTGCAATGATAAGAACAGCTCCAATAACTGAAATGAAGAACAGCAGAAATGTTTCAATAAATATCATTTGCTGCAAATTCTGAGTCTGAGCACCGAAGGTTTTATATATAGCCGATGATTTTGCACGATTTACCAGTGCGCTCAACGTCAGCAGGATATAGTTCATAAGCGAAACAAAGAGTACTGCAATTGCAATGGTGCTAAGAATAATAATCATGTCCTTTGCATTACCGGCATATATTTTCCTGATTGGCAAAAACGAGTATTTTAAAACGAGACCTCCTTGTTCCTTTTCCAATTTCGAAATGTCCTGGTGTATCTCCTGCATTTTCCGAACAGCAGGAGCAAGACTTTCAGGACTAACTCCAGGTTCCAGCTTTACACATGAATAATACCGGTCGTTACCCATCCAGTTAGCTGTTCCATCCCATGTAAACTGCTTTGTGGAAACCATTGAAATGAGTATATCGTATTCATAGTTAGTGTTTTCAGGAAGATCTTCAAATACCCCGTCTATGGTCAGTTTTTTGTCAGGAAATCTCTTTAATGTAATCACCTTCCCAATTACTTCTCCTCCGATTGCTCTGGCAATTTTAGCAGAGATCATGCATGACATAGGTGTTTTTAATATCTCTTTAGGATTTCCGCTGACCATTTTACGAGGGAGAACATCAAAAAGATATTCATCGCTCAATGAGAATTCGGCTTCATAGCTTTTGAGATCCCCGGTATAAAAAACATTTTTCCCTATAGAGTTCAGCCTGCAAGCCGCTTCAATACCGGGGACTTCTGACTTTAAGCCCGGTGCAATTGCGCCACTGACTCTTGGATAGCTCATAAGCTTTTCCACTGACTTATCCTGCTTAAAGTTTTCGTGGACTACATAAATTCGATTGGCATCAGGATAAAAACTGTCGTAACTATAATAGTAAAATACTTCCGCTAAAAGCAATATGCCAAAAGCCAGTCCGGTAGCCAGGGATATGATGCGTGCAGTAGTATGCTCGCCCTTTCGGAATAAGTGG
>JBAVOD010000151.1:0-4114 GCA_049691735.1 Bacteroidales bacterium | reverse complement strand
ATATAATGCTTCTGGATTATCAATCCATTGAATCTCAATATTCGTAGCATGAGTATCACCATTCGTACCTACTTTGACATTACGCAATACTACACTTTCCTTTTTCATTACCGCTTTCCTGAAGGCTAAGGGAAATTCTTCCCTTAAACCTTCACGTAACATTGCAAATATATTCAGGTTTGCCTTTCCGACGGCTGGCTCCAGATATTTCCCGGTACGTCCCCTTATATAAATGATGTCGCCATTTTCATTCACCAGAATTCCGGCAGGTGAAAAATGCTTTAAAAGCAGCTGATCTGCAAGAGTCTGAATATTAAGGACCGGCCTTGAAAGGATCGGATTTTCAAGACTGACCGGTTTGGTCCTGGAAAAGGATGAAGGGAATTCGAATGATTCCGGCAAAACTGCAGTAAGGGACCTTTTGTAGATTCTTAATTTGGAATCCAAAGGGGTGAAGAGGTGACTTTGTGTTCCAAGCGTTTCGGAACTCCCCAGAAGCATAATTCCATCAGGATTAATACTATAGTAAAACATGCCAAGCAGTTTTCTTTGCAGCTCAGGATCCATGTATATGAGCAAATTCCGGCATGACAGGATATCGATCCTGGTAAAAGGCGGATGGCTGATAAGGTTGTGTTGTGCAAATATAACCATTTCCCTGATCTCAGTGTTGACGTGATAGCTATCATCAGTAACTGAAAAAAAACGATTCAGGCGGCCGGGTGAAACATCTGCTACAATATTTGAAGAAAAAATGCCTTTTCTGGCTATTTCAATAGCTTCATTGTCGAGATCAGTTGCAAATATCTGCAGTGAATACCTGCCCTGTGGATTGATTTTTTCAATTACTTCTTTAAAGACAATAGCCAGTGAATATGCCTCCTCTCCGGTTGAACACCCCGGTACCCATGCCCGCAATACTGAACCTTCAGGCAGTTTCGTAATAAATCCCGGGATAACGGCCACCTTCAATTTTTCCCATACCGCAGGATCACGAAAGAAATTAGTTACACCAATTATCAATTCTTTGAAAAGAATATCGGCTTCCCTTGGATTTTCCTGTAAAAAGTTAACATACGAAGAAATCTTATCAATTTTGTGGACACTCATACGTCTTTCGATCCGACGGTACACCGTATTCTTTTTATATAAAGAAAAGTCATTACCGGTATGGGTTCGCAGCAGGATTAAGATTTTTTCAAGGGAGCTTTGGTCCTTAATCTCAGTTTCCAGACTTGATTTTATTACAGGGATATGCCGGAGAAATTGTATTAACCTTGCAGGCAACATATTGGCCGGGGCCACAATATCGGCAAGAACCGAATCGATTGCATTGCGTGGCATACTGTCGTATTTTGCGGTGGCAGGGTCCTGTACCATCACTATGCCGTTTTTTTCTTTTATTGCCCGGAGTCCTATACTTCCATCGGAACCCATACCTGAAAGAATCAGACCGATACTTCGTTCTTTCCTGTCGTCAGCAAGTGAACGAAGAAAAAAATCTACCGGAAGGCGGAGCCCCCTCGATTCAATTGGTTCAAACAAGTGGAGCACCCCCCTTAGTATAGACATGCTCTTATTTGGAGGTATTACATACACGCAGTCAGGTTTTACGGCCATACGGTCTTTTACCTGCAAAACCTGCATATTAGTAATTCGCTGAAGCAACTCAGGCAACATACCTTTCTGTGTCGGATCAAGATGCTGAATGACGACATATGCCATTCCGCTGGTTTCAGGCACATGGCCAATGAATTGTTCCAATGCTTCAAGTCCGCCTGCTGATGCGCCAATACCGACTATTGGAAAAGGACCATTATCATGATCCGACGTTTTTACTGTTGATGATATTTTTGGATTTTGTTTTGTCGCTTTCAATCTCATTGAATGAATTATTCCCCGGTCACGCAACACATCTGTAGTACTTCTTTCCTGAGTGTTTGTTTATACCGGAATTGCACCATATATACTTACATATTGATTTTAAATAGTTACAATAATTTTAAGAAGCTCCATTTCTGTTTTTCCAAGTTTATAACCAAGAATTTCTATCATTTCTCTTTCCTTCCCTTCCTGGAAGTTTAAATCATTATCTGAGAGGAAAGGATATTTTTTTTTGATTTTTTCTTTTTTCACGTTCCAATATCCATTTACAAATTTAGTCATCATCTTTGAATTTTAGGTTTATCAAATTCGGTTAGCATAAAAGTACCTTGTACCCTTTAGAAAAAAGTTACAAAATTCCTGTTAAAATTTACATAATTCACATATTTACAGGTATAAAGTGTCTGGTATTATCATCCACAGGAATAATAGCCTGATCACTCATTATCAGAATAATAAAGTAACCCGTTGTGCGGTTGAACTGAACAATGAATGCAGAAAACAAGATGAATTACAGGAGGATTGATTTGTCTCGGTTTCCCCTCCTTTCGGCGGGGAGTGGCCCTGACCGTTGGTTATGAGGCGATTGCAAAGATAATTTCAGGGCCGGGGTGGTTGTTTCTCCTGCTAATGATTCCTCAGCCGTCCCAGAATTGAATCAAGAGAAGACTTTAACTTATCAACTGCTCCTTGTACTGCTTGTTCATGATTACCAGCGTGGTTTGTAACAGCAATTGGTCTCATCCCTGCAAGACGGACCTCAATCATACATCGTTTATCGTTTGAACCCTCCTTGTCTCCGTTATCATCTGAAAGATGAACTTCTACCCGTGTTATCTGATGACTAAACCTGCTTAATCCTTCTGATATTAAGCTTATTAACGGAATTCTGAGTTCTTCGGTTACTGCTACTTTATTGTCGGTATTAAATTGAATTATCATTTTTGATATTCCTGTTTTTTGTTGTCAGCTGTTAAGTCCTTCAATATATTACCAATCGCATCTATCTCATTGCCAAATTGAAGTTTAAATGATTCCCAATTGCCCGGGCCTTATCATCTCCCCAATTCCAGAAACGGTTTTTAAAGATGTATATCCTTAAGGTAGCTGAATATCCCAAAAACCTTAAGAAGCCATACGATAACAACAATCACAACCACTACATTAAGGATATTTTTAATTTTGTGATCCATGGGGATGTAGTTATTGACAAGCCATAGTATAAGACCCGCAACAATCAGTACAATTAAGATAGTTAATAACGGCATAATATTGATTTTTAAGTTTATTTCAAAGTTAGCGTCTGTAATTCCCATAAGTGTTACACAACTTTGGATAAAAGTTACATGATTCACACATATTCAAAGTGTTTAACGCGATCCATACCGGCGATAATCGCTCCGGGGCAGCTCTGACCATTAAATATCTTATTGTTTTTTTGAAGACAACAATAAAACAACTCCGCCAACTCCCATTACTGCGACGCCAACCAGAGGCGACCATTTGAGATTGTGCCGTTTATTTGCAGTGATTGCAACTGACCCGATATCAACGACTTTCTCTCGCGTAAAGAAAGTAATAGCCGTGAAAATGGTCAGTAGTAAACCAATTATTATAATGATGATTCCAGTTTTTTTCATATGATTTATTATTGGTAAAACTGATGGAAAGATAAATAAAGGGCTGAGCAGATGCATTACACTATTATTGATAAAATTTACATCATTCTCACATTTCCCGTCGCCCCGATTCTTTTCTTGTTTTTCCTGATGTATTGTTAGGGGAATAACCCGTTGTGCGGTAAGCTCAAAGTCCCCCTCCGGCGCCTCTGCGTAGCCGCTACGGCGTAGCAAGGCGGGGGATTTAGGGGTAAAAGGAGGAAAAATGCAAAACACAATCGTGCTGCTTAATGAACCCCTATTTGGCATACGCGTCAACTTTAGGGGTTGTAGGTAAAATCTATGTAGTAAGCTATGTAGTTTCCTACATAGATGCGCCCTTGCCCCCTGCCTTGCACTGCCGTCCGCGTGTCGCCGAAGCTTCAGCGGAGGCACAAGAGGCTACGCGCTGCGCTGCCGGCGCTTCGTCACAGGTATTCTGGTCATAAAATTGACATTAATTGAGTTTCTGCTAACATCAGGGAGATCCCTCATAAAGCCGGGCGAGGCTTTTGCGCAATGAGGGATCTCCTTCACCGTGCAGATAGCCACAACAAATGGCTCTATTGCAC